>NZHF01000042.1 GCA_002691305.1 Gammaproteobacteria bacterium
TCATTGCAATGATAGCAAAATCAATTGGATCGGCCGGAATGGCGGGGGGGCAATCTTTGGACCTTGATTCAGAGAATAAGAAACTTGATGCTGCTAGTGTTGAGAACATCTATATGTTGAAAACAGGTAAATTACTTCAATCATCGATATTGACGCCTACTTTCTTTAAGGAAATAAGCGACAAGGATTTTTTGGCCTTAAAGAATTTTTCTGAGTCAATCGGTATAGCTTTTCAAATCCAAGATGACCTGATTGAAGCCGAGGGAGACCTAGAGACTATCGGTAAATCTATTGAATCTGATAAATCAAAAAACAAAGCTGCTTATCCCCTACTCTTTGGTCTGGATGCATCTAAAGACCGAGTTGAAAGTCTTTATCAAAAAGCATCGGAGGCACTTCAAATATTTGGTGAGAAATCAAGGCCTTTAAAAGAGATGGCTGAAATAATCATTTATAGGAAGTTTTAAAATTACTGCCTAATCCCGATTCCTTTCCTAAGCAGAATTACAGCGATAGAAAATAGGATAATAAAGAAAACAACAATCATCATTAGAGCATTCTGAATCGATACATCAGAAATCCCAATCACGCTATATCTCATTGAATTGATCATATAAAGAATTGGATTGAGCCTGGATATCGTCTGCCAAAATTCTGGAAGCAAACTCACTGTATAAAAAACTCCTCCCAAATATGTCAGAGGCGCTAAAACGAAAGAAGGGATAACAGCAATATCATCAAACTTTCTCGCAAAAATCGCATTGATTAGACCGGCTAAGGAAAAAACTCCTGCTGTCATAATCACCACAAAAAATGTCATCAAGGGATATTTGATATTTATTTGGGTAAAAAATAGAGCGATAAAAGTCACCACTGTTCCAACAGCTAAGCCTCTGATTATTCCGCCTGCAAGATAACCAATAACAATGGAAACCTCACTTAGAGGTGACACTAGAAGCTCCTCAATGTGGCCTTGTATTTTGGCATTGAAGAAACTGCCCACAACATTCCCATATGAATTTGTAATCACAGACATCATGACAAGACCTGGAGCTATATACTCCATATAAGGGTAGCCCTCCATTTCGCCTATTCTTTTTCCAATCAGTGTTCCAAATATTATGAAATATAAGGACATGGTTATTCCTGGTGGGATCAATGTTTGAACCCAAATTCTTAATACACGACTGGTTTCCTTTCTCACAAGCGAGATCATTCCTATAAGCTGAGTTCTCATGAGTCATCTCCCAGCTGCCCTTTGGTAAGATCAAGAAAAAGCTCTTCCAGCCTGCTGTTTTTATTTCTCATACTGAGCACTTTGACTCCATTCTCTTGCAAAGAACCAAAAGCATCATTCACCCCTTGTTCTTGAGTCACAGTGATTTCTATTTCTTGAGGAGATCTTAAGTTGGTTAAGTATCCTTCAATATTTGGAGCTTCATCAAGCGGTTCTTCTGTATTGAGAATAAAAACTTCTGTTTTAAGCTTCTTCAAAACATTTTGCATAGAATCATTTTCTATGATTTTGCCCTCATCAATAATGGCAACCTTGTTGCATAACTGTTCTGCTTCTTCCAAATAGTGAGTGGTTAGGATTATTGTCGTTCCTTTTTTATTCAAATCTCTGAGAAAATCCCACATCATCCTTCTTGTTTCAATATCAACACCAGCAGTTGGCTCATCCAAAAGCAGAAGTTTTGGACGATTGACGAGAGCCCTAGCAACCATCAGTCTTCTTTTCATTCCGCCTGATAAACTTCTTGCATCGGTCTTCCTTTTTTCCCAGAGCTGCATCTTTTTCAGATACTGTTCAGCTCTTTTTTTTCCTTCGCTTCTTGGAATGCCATAAAAACCAGCTTGATTGACCAAAATATTGAAATTGAAATCAAAAAGATTCAGGTTCACCTCTTGCGGTACGACACCAATACAAGATTTTGCTTTTGCCAGTTCTTTGTCTATATCATGACCAAAAACCTCTATGGATCCTGAGGACTTGTTCACAAGAGATGTGATGATGCCAATAGCGGTTGTCTTGCCTGCTCCATTCGGGCCAAGTAATGCAAAGAAATCTCCTTGCTGGACATCGAAACTCACAGATTTTAATGCTTCAACGCCGCTATTGTATTTTTTTGAGAGATTTTTTATTGATAAAGCATGCATACCAAATGCATTTTGCACCTTAATAAAAATAAAGCAATAATGTTGCCTTAAATTAATTCTTCTAGAAAAATCAATGGCTCAAATTTGGTATAAAACAGAAATTGATCGGCAATCGATTATTGATAAGGCGCATGAAAACACGCTTGTTGAAACGCTGGATATAAAAATTACAGAAATTGGGGATGATTTCATTAAAGGAACCATGCCTGTAGACTCCAGAACAAAACAGCCGGCTGGTTTGCTTCATGGCGGCGCTTCAATGGCTTTGGCAGAAACACTTGCGAGCACTGGCGCCTATCTTTGTGTGGATCCAGAAAAATACAGAGTGGTTGGGCAAGAGATCAATGCCAATCATGTCAGGTCTGCAACATCGGGGCATGTAACAGGAATTGCTAAGCCAATTTTTTTGGGGAAAAGAACCCAAGTATGGGAAATAAAAATATATAAATCTGAAGATGAATTTTCGGATAAAACACTTTGCTGTATTTCAAGAATGACCGCTCAAAGGATTGATGGGGGCCAACAATAACTGTTTTTTTATTCTTTATAGCTGCACTGCTCTACGCATCTGTTGGTTTTGGTGGGGGTTCTACATACAACGCATTACTGATACTAGCAGAGTATGACTTTAGACTTATTCCCATCATTGCGCTTTCTTGCAATGTAGCTGTTGTTCTAGGCAATTGTCTCAGGTATCAGAAGAATGACTTAATCCCTTGGCGATTTTCGATGCCGCTGATTGCCATTTCAGTGCCAGCATCTTTCTTTGGTGGATCAATTCAAATCAGTGAAATAATGTTTATGGCATTGCTCGGTGTTGCACTCATATCCACAGGTATTTTAATGTGGTTCAAGCCAAATAAATATGAACCGGAGCAGAAAAATCGGAAACATCAAATATACTTAAACATGGCTATGAGTCTTTTGCTTGGTTTCTTGGCTGGAATCATTGGGATTGGAGGCGGTATCTTCTTTGCGCCAATCTTGCATCTCCAAAATGTCCTTCCCTCAAAAGGAATCTCGGCTTTCTCAAGTGTATTCATACTTGTGAATTCTCTTGCTGGAATCTTTGGTCAGCTTTATAAAAATAAACACACGGTATTTGATCTTGCTTTTAATGAATACTCTTTGCTGATCATTGCTGTGATTCTGGGTGGGCAAATTGGAAATTACTTTGGTGTAAGGATTTTTTCTGATGCAATTGTTCGAAGATTGACATCTGTATTGGTAATATATGTTGGCATNCGCTTAATCATAAATATTTAAGCTAAAAAATCATGGANAACACATTACAAATNCNNGTCATNTACTTTGCAAAACTAAGAGANCTTATAGGGTTGGANGAGGAAATNTTCTCAATGGAAGAAGGGGATGATCCNTCCGATGTCTTGGCATCAATANAGAAAAAGCACNAGATCGATGTTGGANNNAATTTTAAAATTGCAGTGAATGATGAATTCTCAAAATGGGATATCAAACTAAATAATGGAGACAGGTTGGTTTTCATACCGCCTGTAACTGGGGGATGAAAGAATTCAAGATTACGTCCAATCTGATTGATTCTNAAACAATAGGTGAGANNTCTAGTATTGGTGCTCGATCAGTCTTNGAAGGAACCGTGAGAGATAACAATGATGGACATAATGTTAAAAAACTTGAGTACGAGTGTTACGAGCCTTTAGCAATCAAGGAAGGCAATATAATCTTAAGTGAAGCCATTGAGAAGTTTGGCCTTATTGATGCCTTTTGCACCCATAGAATTGGAACATTAGAGGTTGGTGAGACGGCTGTGATTGTTGTCGCTACGAGCGGTCATAGAGATGAAGCCTTTAAGGGCTGTAGATACATTATCGATGAAGTCAAATGCAGAGTGCCCATTTGGAAAAAAGAGCATTATCAAGATGGCGAAACTGAGTGGCTAAAGGGTGCGGGTTAGTTGCTGTTTTGATTTGAAGCTCGGTATTCCATTTCAGCCAAATGCTTGCTCACCGCAATCATATCCTCAAAAGTTCTTGTGCCAGGACCATTTGCAATATACTTACCGTTTACAATCATACTGGGCGTTGACCGTATCTTATATTTCCTGGTCAATCGCTGTGCCCGATTTATCTTGNTCTCAACTGTGAATGATCGAAAACGACTTTGAAACTCTTCTTNTGTAACNCCATGCTTTTCAAACAATGCAAAAATCTCATCTTCATCCATTAACATTTTACGATCAAGATGAATCGCTCGATAAAATTCAGTATGCATTACATCTAAGTTGCCCAATGATTCTGCTGTGTAATAGATTCTTGCATGCATTTTATAAGCGTCATTGAAAATGACGGGCATTTTCACAACATCAATATAATCTGCTTTTGAACCATCAAACTGATCAAGATACGGCTCAAAATTGAAACAGTGATTGCAAGAGTATGCGAACACTTCTAAAACCTCTACCCTGTTGTCTTCAGCGACTATTCTTTCAGCAAGCCCAAGCGTCTTGTAATGTCGCCCTTCTTCAAAAATCAAATGATCATCTGCATAACCAATTGTTAAAAAAAGAGACGAAGCCAGAAAAAGATGTCTCTTTGCTTTTTTGAAGTATTCAATCACTGATTTACCTTCCCAATGCTTGAATATATTCCGCAACAGCAGTCATTTCCTTGTCCGTCATCCTCGGTGCTATCGATTGCATCATGTTATTGATTCCAGCCTCACGATTTCCGTTTGCGTATTCTTTGAGAGCAATAATTGTATATGATGCATGCTGACCAGCGAGCACTGGGTACCCTGCCCCAGGATTGCCCTTTCCATTGGGTCCATGGCATGCGATGCATGCAGCAACACCGTTCTTAGTGCCCCCTCTATAGATGCTTTCGCCTTCTTTGGCTAGCTCTTCATCATAGGTGAGTGAAAGAGCTTTTTGGGTATGGTAATACGCTGCCAGATCTTCAATGTCTTGATCGCTGAGGCTCATTGCNAGCGGATACATGATTGCATTTTTTCTGGTCTGATTCTTGTATGCGGTGATTGATTGAATGAGATATTTCTCATGCTGACCGGCAAGGCTTGGCCAATCAGGATTAATACTGTTTCCATCCTGTCCATGGCACGCAGAACACACTAAGGATTTTGCTTTGCCGGCATCTGGATCCCCTTTTGCCATCAATGAAGAAGAACTCAATAAGATGATTATTGCAAAACAAAAAATTGATGAAAATTTAGCCATGCTTTCTTTCATTTCCCTCTCTAAAACTCTAGTATTCATAACTGATCGCTATTATCCCTTTTAAATCTTGTAATTGAAAGTTTGAATTATATAGATAATGTGAATTTATTCGAAATGTATTTTAATAAAACAAAATTTTTGAAGAGCGCTTCAAATATCACTGAATGTCCAGATGATATTGGNGCTGAGATTGCCTTTGTTGGACGCTCTAATTCAGGTAAATCCTCTGCAATCAATGTCATTACAAATCAGAAAAATTTAGCCCGGATCAGTAAAACGCCGGGTAGAACTCAACTCATTAATTTCTTTGAAATCGATGAAAGTCGACGACTGGTCGATCTTCCAGGATATGGATATGCAAAAACCTCAAAAGCTCAGCAGAAAGAATGGGGGCTTATGATTGGAGAGTACCTAAAATGCCGACAAACCTTAAAAGGGATAATACTCATCATTGATATCAGGCGNGGCTTGATGGAGCTGGATCATGACTTTCTCGATTTTTATCTCCCGATGAGCAAGCCGCTCCATATCCTTTTAACCAAATCAGATAAACTCAAGAAACAAGCATGTAGGAAATCTTTGGATTCAGTTGAATCCATTGTTGGAGAGGTTTCCAGTATTCAGTTGTTTTCATCCTTGAAGAGATCAGGTGCAGATGAAGCAAGAGAGAGGCTTTTGGAATTACTCAGCTCTTGAATCAGTGCGCTTCATCCCAATTGCTTCCGAGATCAGCATCGACCTTTAAATCCACATCAAGCTCAGCAATATTAGACATGGTTTCTAATGTAATGCCTGACAATTCATCCGCTTGACTTTGATGAACCTCGATCACTAACTCATCGTGGACCTGCATAATGATTTTTGCATCGAACGACTGAGCAATGATTCTTTGATGCAAGTCAGTCATGGCCATTTTTATTAAATCCGCTGCAGTGCCCTGCATTGGAGCATTGATTGCGCTCCTTTCAGCATATTGTCGTCTTTGGTAATTAGAAGAGTCGATATCAGCCAAATAAAGTCTCCGGCCGAAGACTGTCTCCACATACCCCATCTGCTTAGCGCTTAATTTTGTCTCTTCCATGTAGTCTTTAACTTTGGGATATCGATCAAAATATTGCTCTATATAACTTTGTGCTTCTGCACGTGTGATCTGTAATTGCTTTGAAAGACCAAATGCTGACATCCCATATATTAGGCCAAAGTTTATCGCTTTTGCTGAGCGTCTTTGGTTTGGTGTCACATCGTCAATTGCTGAAGAGAATATTTCTGCTGCTGTGGCTTTATGAATGTCCTGGCCTTTTGCAAAAGCATCCAATAAGCCATCGTCTTTTGATAGATGAGCCATGATCCTAAGCTCGATCTGTGAATAATCTGCAGCCAATATCTTATAGTCATCGGGTGCAATGAATGCTTCTCTGATTCTTCTGCCTTCCTCTGATCTGATTGGGATGTTTTGGAGGTTGGGATCCGAGGATGACAATCTTCCGGTTGCAGTCACGGCCTGATGGTATGAGGTATGGACTCGACCAGTATCGGGATTGACCATTTTTGGCAACTTATCGGTATAAGTGGATTTTAATTTTGATATGGCTCTATAGCTCAAAATATCCTTCACAATAGGAAAATCCATGGAGAGCTCTTGAAGCACTGCTTCTGAAGTTGAAGGTTGCCCTTTTGGTGTTTTTTTGATGACGGGGAGTCCAAGCTTTCCATAGAGAATTTCTTGGAGCTGTTTGGGTGAACCCAAATTAAAATCCTCGCCTGCGTTCTTCTGAACCTTGCTCTCAAGTTCTAAAATCTTGGCTTCCAACTTCTTGCTTTGTTGGTTGAGTTTTTCTGAATCAATCAAAACCCCATTTCTCTCAATATCGCCCAAAGTATAGATGAGAGGGCCTTCAACCTCAGTGTAAAGATTTGCTAGTCTCTTTTCTTTTTTGACCAATGGCTCAATATGGTGATAAAGCTGCAAAGCAATGTCAGAATCTTCAGATGCATACTCTGAGGCCACATCGATGGATACCTCTGAAAAAGATATTTGCTTGGCCCCTTTGCCCGCGACTTCTTCATAAGAGGTTGGATTAATATTCAAGTATCGCTTGGAGACAGCATCCAAATTATGTCGAGTGATGGTGCTGTTATTCACATACGAATAGAGCATGGTATCCAACAGCTTGCCTTTTAATTCAATGCCCACGTTATGAAGGATGTGTCTGTCGTATTTTAGATTGTGTCCGATCTTAGGAATGTTCTCTGATTCAAGAAAAGGTCTTAATGCATCAAGCACAACATCCTCATCAAGTTGCTTTCCAACGCCTTCATAATTATGGTTTATAGGGATATAAAAAGCTTCATTTGGCTCTAATGCAATTGAAATCCCTACCAATTGCGCCTGCATATAGTCCAAGCTTGTTGTTTCTGTATCGAATGAGACATAAGGATTTTTTCTAATCGCTTCTATGAGCTGATCCAATTCTTTTTTTGTGGTGATGGTCTTATAATCAGTATTAATAACTGTCTTTTCTTCAGAGGCTTGGATATCAAACTGCTTAATCAGCCCATGCAATCCCAAATCATTGAACTGTTCATGTAAAAGATTATCCTTCGATTCTCCTATGATCATATCGGAGAACTTGGTATCCATCTGAACATCGCATTTGATGGTCACCAATGTCTTAAATAAATCCAACTGACCCAAAGCTGAGACGAGATTCTCACCTACCTTCCCTTTAATCTGATCCGCATTTTGAATCACGCCATCCAGAGATCCATATTCACTGATCCATTTGATGGCAGTCTTAGGACCAACTTTTTCTACGCCCGGTATATTGTCAGAAGTATCTCCGGCCAATGTGAGGTAATCAATGAATCGATCAGGCGCTATTCCAAATTTTTCCTCTACTTCCTTTGGCCCCATTCTATGATCTTTCATGGTATCTATGAGATGAATATTCTCTGTGACCAGCTGGGCCATATCCTTGTCGCCAGTAGCAATTAATGTTTTGACCTTTCTCCTATCTGCCTCCACCGCAAGTGTTCCAATCACATCATCGGCTTCGACTCCATCAACAGCAAGGAGCGGTAAACCAAGGTTTATGATGGCTTGGTGTAAAGGCTCAATCTGAGCAATCAAATCATCAGGGGTTTTCTGCCTGTTTGCTTTATATTCTGGAAATATCTCGTGCCTAAAAGTTTTAACTGGGGTGTCAAAAATCACCGATAAATAATTTGGTCTTTCNGATTTAATAAGCTTTTGAAGCATATTCAGTACGCCAAAAATCGCACCTGTGGGCCTCCCATCTGATGATCTCAAATCGGGTAGTGCATGAAATGCTCTATATAGATAGGAAGAGCCATCNACCAATAATAATTTTTCTTCACTCATTGGAGTTAAGNGNATTTTCTGNTGCATTAATCCCCAGGTCTTCATTTTCATCTGGCAAGTAAAGTTCGCCTGTTTGTCCGCATGAAATGAGCGAGATAAACAATGTGAAAATAAAAATTTTGGAAAGTAAATTCTTCCTTTGCATATTCATCAATCATACAGTCTAATTGATCTGATAGAAAGGCACTAAAATGATGATGAAAGAATTCACCTGGGAAAACTCAAAAGACGAATTTGAGTCAAAAAATCTAATCGGTTTAGATCTAGAGACCACTGGTCTTAATCGCAATATTGAGTACGAAAGACCCACTTCTGCAGCCATCCTGGAGACAAATCTAGACTTTGAGTCATCCGATATCATCGTCGATGATAAATGCCGACTTCCGTATCATGTTCTTCCGGATGCGGGCGCTTTAAATGTTACAAACATNAACCCGCTTGAACTGATGGATGAGCCCTTGTCCTTGTTTGATCTCATCCAAAAAATGGCTCGGTATTTAGAGAGAAGCTATGAAAAAGCTTTAGTGACCTATAATGGTGCAGCCTATGATCTAATTGTTCTGAGACATTCTTTCTTCGCACACCTTTATGATCCATATTTATTGGTTAAAGGGACAGAAGATCGATTGCATATTGACCTCTACTCTCTTGCTCAAACCATTTACTGTTTCTTTCCTAATCGAATTTCTTTTCATAAAAACCANGATGGNAAGGTAATTCTAAAGCAAGAATTGATGGCAACCACNAATGGAATAGATCCCGGTGATGCTCATGCNGCAGTCGATGATGTGAAAACACTTTTGAAGCTTGCCCAATTGATGGAAGAAAAAGTACCCGAAGTGTTTTACTCAGCATTGGCATCGGGAAATAAAAAAAGGGTCATTGAATTGCTGTCAAAAAATCTCTTTTTGAATTATGGAGAAGTGAAATATAAAGAACGCATTGCAGTAAAAAGAACGCCAACATTCATTTGCCAAGATCCCTCTTATACCAATAACCTTGTTCTGTTTGATCTTTCGTTTGACCCAGAAGATTANCTTTATATGACGCCTGAGGAAATTGCTGCAATCTTGAATAAGAAAGGATCCCCATTTTTCAATATCAAAGCAAACAGAAGTCCGGTTTTATTGCCGGGGAATTTATGCGAACTCAATGGGTTGTCATTTGAAAAGGCAAGCCTAAGGGCCAACAAGATTCAAGAAAATATTGGCTTTAAAGAATCCGTGGTTGTTGCATGCGATATCAATTCAAAGAAAAGATCGCCATGGGAAAGTCCTGATTATTCTGAATCTCAAATTTATTCGAAATTCATTGATTCACATGACAAACTTCTGAGTAAAGCATTCTTGGAATCAGAGTCCACTGAAGACAAGATCANTATTATTCATCAAATGAATGATGGGCGATTGATTGACTTTGCAAAACGTTTATTGGCCTCTGAAAATGAGAACTGCGATCCAGTTATACAAATGAATTACCAAGAATTTGAAGCAAAAAGGCTTTTAAGTGATGATGATGTTCCATGGAGAACGCTCAATGATGCTAGAAAATCTATCGAAAATGTTGCGAAACGGATGACTGTGAATGAAGACATAATGACTGCAACAAAAACATACTACGATATAGTGGAGAAAGAACTAAGGAAATAAATATGAACTTTGATTATTCAGAAAAGGTTTTAGGCCTCATAAGTACATTAAAAGAGTTTATGGATGAGAATATTTATCCGAATGAAGCGGCCTATGCTGATCACTTCAAGACAACCGATGAAAAATGGAAATCTGCCCCCATCATGTCGGAACTTAAATCAAAAGCCAGAGAGGCAGATCTGTGGAATCTTTTTCTGCCCGATTCAGAAAGAGGTGCCGGTCTAAATAACCTAGAATATGCCCCCCTTGCAGAAATCATGGGACATGCACCGTGGTGCTCAGAAGCTTTTAACTGCAGTGCGCCAGATACTGGAAACATGGAGGTGCTTGATCGATATGGAACGGATGCACAGAAAGAAGAGTGGTTAACGCCTCTTCTTAACGGTGAAATTAGATCTGTTTTCTGTATGACTGAACCGGCTGTGGCCTCATCAGATGCGACAAATATTGAATCTCCAATTGTTAGAGACGGAGATCATTATGTAATCAATGGACGAAAATGGTGGAGTTCGGGCGCTATGAATCAAGACTGCAAGCTGATCATATTCATGGGCAAAACCGATCCTGANAANCCAAGCAGACACAAACAACAATCCATGATTCTTGTTCCAATGGATNCTCCAGGTGTGGANGTCATAAGGCCTCTTTCTGTATTTGGAGGATACGACTATCCGCATGGACATGCTGAAGTTGAATTCAAAGATGTCAGGGTTCCTGTTGAGAATATGCTATTGGGAGAAGGAAGGGGTTTCGAGATCGCACAAGGCAGACTGGGGCCGGGAAGAATTCATCACTGCATGAGGTTGATTGGAATGGCCAGCAGAGCCCTTGAGATGATGTGTGATCGAGCTGAAAAAAGGGTCGCCTTTGGCAGGCCATTGAGTGCACAAGGTTCTGTTAGAGAGTCGATTGCAATCTCTGCGAGTGAAATTGAGCAGGCCAGATTGCTCACTCTTAAAACGGCCGATAAGATGGATAAATATGGCAACAAAGATGCGAGTGACCTCATCAGTATGATCAAAGTTGTAGGGCCAAGAATGGCCTGTAATGTCATAGATAGAGCAATCCAGATTCACGGTGGTGGNGGAGTATCCGATGACTTCTTCTTGGCTGAAGCTTACGCNCATGCCAGAACACTCAGATTGGCNGACGGNCCNGANGAGGTTCACCTCGCATCCCTGGCAAAAAAAGTACTCAAACAAGGGGCCATAATTGATGCAGGAAGGGTTTAATCATCTTGAATAAAAACTCTGTTCATTCACTTGATCATCAAAAGCTTTCTGAATTCCTTGAAAGCAATCTTCCTGAAACCGGAGAACTCAAAGAAATCAGTAAATTCGGTACTGGGCAGTCAAATCCAACTTATCTTTTGATCACGACCAATGGAAAATANGTNTTAAGAAAGAAGCCGCCTGGAAAATTATTGCCATCGGCTCACGCGGTAGATAGAGAGTACCGAATCATAAAAGCACTAGAATCAACGTCTGTTCCTGTTCCCAGAACACTGATGCTTTGTGAGGATACAGAGGTAATTGGAACCATTTTTTATCTCATGGATCATGTGGAGGGCAAAATCCATTGGGATCCAACATTGCCCGACTCAAATTCAAATGATCGAAAGGAGATCTATGAACAAACTGTGGATGTATTGGCAGCCCTGCACAGTATAGATGTAGAAAAAGAAGGATTGATGGATTTTGGAAAACCAGGAAACTATTTTGAACGGCAAGTTGGCCGGTGGATAAAGCAGTACCGTGCAGCAGAAACTGAAGCATACCCTGAGATTGAATCATTGATTACCTGGNTTGAAGATAATATGCCCAGTGACGATGGNATGATTTCCATTGTTCACGGCGATTACCGACTTTATAACATGATCTTCAGCCACTCAGGAAATAAAATTCTAGCTGTTCTCGATTGGGAGCTGTCTACTATTGGTCATCCTTATGCTGATCTAGCTTATCAGTGCATGAATTGGTATATCCCTAAAATAGGCATCACACCTGGTTTGTATGGGCTCAATTTAGAGGGCACCGGAATTCCAACTGAAGAAGAATACATTGAATCCTATTGCAATAAAATAGGGATTGATCATATTCCAAACTGGCCATTTTATCTCGCTTTTGGCTTCTTTCGATTGGCTGGAATCGCTCAAGGAGTCTATAAGCGATCTATCATGGGCAATGCTTCAGCAAAAAATGCAGGTGAACTGGGTGCTGCAGTCCCAATCCTTGGAAAAATTGCAAATGATATAATTCAATCAAAATGAATAAAGAAAAATACTCCATAAAAGAAGCGTCACGAATCAGAAAGGTTCTGAAGCTTATTTCTAGGATGAATGTTTTTGTTTATAAAATAAGCAGAGGTAAACTCTGGGGCCAATGGGCTGGAAAATATCCAATCATGGTGCTTTCTGTCTTTGGCTCCAAAACAGGGAAACTAAGAAATATACCACTCATCAAAGTCTTGGATGATGATAAGCCAGTGCTTGTGGCATCGATGGGTGGAATGCCAATGCATCCCAGTTGGTATTTTAATGTCATGGCCAATCCAAGGATTTCTGTTCAAATTGGCTCAGAAAAAAAATATTATCTCGCGAAAAAATTAACGGCCGAAGAAAAAGAAAAAGTATGGCCGACTGTCTGCGCTCACTATCCCGACTATGATCAATACAAAAAGAATACTCAGAGAAAAATCGGTGTTTTTTCATGTGAAGAAAAAACACTGTCGAATGAATGGAAAAAATGGCTCTCTGAAAACATGGATCGAGGTTGCGACAAAAATGAACTCTACTCAATACTCTATCACAATGGCTTTCATCCTGAGCTTATAGCGGCAGAAATGAATGCCAGTGTTGGCAGCTTTCAACTGCAGCCACAAAAGGAGCAATCCGCAAAGGAAGAAGGCATACAAAAAATGGTTCATGCGTTTAAAGAAGCCCATAAAGAAATTCCAGTCTATACCGATGTTGGCTTCAAGAAAGATAATCTGAATAAAGACCTCCATAAGAAAGTACTCGATTTCTATGATAAAAACAGTGCTTCGCTGCAAGCTGAGAACGTTGCTGGTGGATACATTGAAACGGATGGAAAAGGTTCGGCAAGCCACACCATTGAAATGCCAAACGATCTCAGAGATGAAATTCATGAGTCATTATTGGATAAGGCAGAGGATTGGTCTGGAATCAGATTGCTTCCTACCTATGTTTACGGAGTGAGAATCTATAATCGAGGAGCAATATTAAAGCCGCATCGCGACAGGGAGGAAACTCATATCATCGGCGTCATAGTCAATATTGATCAAAAGGTGGATACTCCATGGGCTCTAGAAATTGAGGATCATCAAAAAAATGTTCATGAAATCTTCCTATCGCCAGGAGAGGTAATATTTTATGAAAGTGCTACACTCGACCACGGAAGACCTGCTCCACTGGATGGAGAAAAGTTTGTAAATGTTTTTTGTCACTATATGCCGTATATAAAAAAGGGCTTAACAGATGAAGTTTGAGGGAGCAGTAGTCATTAGTGGGGGCTTTGATCCGATTCACATTGGACACCTGAGAATGATCCAGGATGCTTCAAAACTTGGCACAAAATTAATTGTGATAGCCAACTGTGATCGCTTTTTAATGGATAAAAAAGGCTACGCATTTATGTCAATTGAAGAGCGACTAGAAATCCTTGAAGGTTTTGAAGGCGTTGACAGAGCAGTGGAGTCCATTGATGAAGACATGACGGTTTGTAAAACAATAGAATGGCTTGCTCAAGAAGAAGATATTGCATGTTTTGCAAATGGTGGTGATCGCAAGAATGAATCAGATATACCTGAATCTCTTGCTTGCGAAAAATATGACATAGAGATGGTCTTTAATGTTGGAGGCGGGAAAATACAGTCAAGCTCAAGTCTGGTCGGAGGAGAAGTGGAAAAGCCATGGGGTGGTTACAAAACATTCGAAAAAGGCGATGGCTACTTATTGAAAAGAATGACTGTCAATCCAGGAGAAATACTTTCTCTTCAATCTCATGAGCACCGCTCCGAGTTTTGGTATGTTGTAGAAGGGGTGGCGACAGTAGAGTGCGATGATGAGGTCTTCGATCTAAAAAAGTATGAGTCGACAAATATCCCTCTTCAATCAAAACATAGACTGAGCAATAACTCGAATGAAGTGCTAAAAGTTATTGAGGTTCAAATTGGTGATGTTCTGAGTGAAGAAGATATCACTCGGTATGAAGATCGTTATGAACGCGATTGAATTTTGGATATTTGACTGAAAAAATACTCAATTGAATCCTCTGACCTTTCAAATGTCTTTCTCTTGATGCCGCTATCAGGTGGGGTTTCACAACCCTCTTCCAAGCTAAAAGTATTGGTCTGCCAGGAGATCACTTCAAAGGGTTCTGGGTTGATGCATTCGCCGGAGACTGGATGTTCACTCACATTTGCTGAAATGTTCATTCTAAAACCATCTAAACTGATTTCGGCTGCTTCTGGTTTTTCAATCAAAGGGTTGATTCTGAATGATGTCTTTATGGATTCATCTAAAAATAGATTGGATTTTTTAAGCGTTTCATGAATGCCTTCAAAAGAAAGACACTTATTTTTTGCTGCCTTTATTAGAGGGTCCACTAAAGCTTTATATATAGAGCTGAGAAATGCATCTTAAGATTTTGAGCATTGCCATAGAGCGCCTTCTTCTCATGCTCCTTGTACGTAGAGACGATTGTCAGAAGCAAACAAATGATCAGAATAAAGAGCGGGACTTTTTTATTAAATTTCATATCAATTTCGATATTCTAAATCATTTGATCAAAGTTATGCATTTTTTGATCACACGAACATCAATCGGGGTAAATCCTTGATTTTCACCATCAATATTCAGATCGTCGCCTTCGCTCTCTATTGAAAAACTCTCTACTTGCTTATATGTCACTCTGGAATCAAATATATGCTTCCCAGAGAATAGTTTTAAGAAAATATTAACCACTTGTAACTTTGTCGCACTTTTAAACATGATGATGTCAATCAGTCCGTCACTGAAATCAGCATCGGGCGCCATCTTCATGCCTTTTCCAGTGTAAACAGTATTGAGAGCAAGAAAAAAGAGGGCATCTTCTTTAATCACTTCATCATTCATTCTCAATATCAGTTTCTTTTTTTTCATGGTGGCAATTCCAATCAATGATGCAATGTTGTACCTGATACCGCCCAGTATTCTAAGCTGATCTGAGATTTGATTGACTCTGGAAGCCATTCCCCAGCCAATGATATTGACTGCGTATGAAACCTTGGGGCCTTGCCTGATTTCCATAGCATCAATTTTCAGTCTTTCTCCTTGAAGGATTTTCTGGATTGCCTTTTTGGGCTTTAGCTCTCCTAGAGTCTGCGCGAAAGCATTGCCAGTACCTGATGGAATAACCGAGAAAGCTAAATCACAGGCCTTTCCAGACCGCATAAGGCCGTCTGCTGCTTCATGAATGGTTCCATCTCCACCCAATGCACAAATTACATCGCACTCAGGCATTTCATCTGAGATGACATGATTGAAAATGTCGTTCTTTCCTTGGCTCTTAAAGACGGTGTATTTGACATTCTTCGATATGAGCTCTTCTTCTATCTCAGGAAAAATCTTTAATGGGCTACCGTTTCCTGCATTGGGATTCAAAACAAAGTGTATTTTTTCAATTCTTGAGAAGGACATATACAAAAAATATAGCTTTATCCTCTTTATTACAAAAACATTTGGTTTTATACTTCACAGCGAATAAAAAATGATGTCATCATTGTGATGATCGATGAGGGCAACAATAAGGAGTTTATGTGAGCGATTCAGGTTTAGGATTTTCAGTCAAAAGATTTGTAATTTTCATAGTTGCATGTGCCATTATAACTTTAGTGTTTGAAGGCATGAGCGATGTCGGCGGAAGCATGATCAAAGGTCAGGTTTCTAGAACGACCAGTAAATTTCACCCAGAAAAAAATGTTGGGGACAGAATCAAGCCTGTATTTGTACTTGAAGATAAAACAGCCGTTGCAAGCGCGGAAAATTCTTCGGATGACTCGGTTGTTGATTCTTGGAATGCTGCAGACTCATGCGAACAAGTCATCGAGGGCAATGACATGCTTCAATTCAATCTGAAAGAAATGAAAGTCAGCGCAGCTTGTGACAGTGTAACCGTTACTTTAAAGCACACCGGTGTAATGGCTGCAGAGATTATGGGTCACAATTGGGTGCTTACTACTGATTCAGATTTTATGCCTGTGGCGACGGCTGCTGCTGGAGCAGGCTTGGAAAACAACTACGTGCCAGTGGGAGATGATCGCGTCCTTTCTGCAACCTCAATCATTGGTGGCGGAGAAGAAACCTCAGTGACTTTTTCAATTGGAAGTCTTTCAGCGGGCGATGACTATACTTTCTTCTGCTCTTTTCCTGGCCATTACGCCATCATGAAAGGGTCATTTAAAGTCATTGCTTAAACGATGACCACGTCCACCTCCAAATATTCAGGAGAGTTAAGAACACACAGTGTTCATACACAATCTGGTGAAACATACATCACGGATGCTCCAACAGACAACGAGGGAAAAGGAGAGGCCTTTTCACCAACCGATATCGTTGCGACCTCTCTTGCTAACTGCATGATGACCATCATGGGGATTGTCTCCAAAAGAAAAGGATTGATAATCGAGGGGACCGAGGCAAAAATTGATAAATTCATGGGAACAGACCCAAGAAGAATCACTGAAATCAAAATTGATTTTTATTTTCCTCTGAATTTTTCAGAAGACGAAAGAAAACTACTGGAAAAATCTGCTCTGAATTGCCCTGTTGCGAAAAGTCTTTCATCGGATCTCAAACAAAACATAGAATTCCATTATCCCTCTTTCTAATTTTTTAAAAAAATAAACCAATATTGCTTGGATTGCTGATGATCTGTAACAAGTCATCGATTCACTGAGTAAACTTGGTTATCATCAATGGAGAGTAATATTTGATTTGATTTCATATGAATGCAAAGGAAAACAAACGAAGGCCTTCAATAACCAGCATATTTGTCTTGTTGGTCATAGTCCTTTTTGCGACTGGCTCTGGTTGGAATCACTATCAAACCAATAAGAAAATATCTTCGCTTCTCATTGAGAATTCAACGCTTCAAGACAACTATCAGCTTGAAATTTCAACCTTAGAAGGCATTACAGAAAAAGTTCAGGCTGAACTTATGGAGCAGAGAAAACTCATTAATGAGATGCAATCAAAAGTTGGTTCTATCGAAAATATTGACCGGCAAGACAGAGATTATTGGCTTATTTTACAAATTGAATATTTCTTAAATTTGGCTGATTCCGAGTTATTTTTGGGCAGAAACAATGAACGGGCAAATGATTTAATTAAACAGGCGAATACTTCTGCTCTGGGCTTGTCTGAGCAGAATGAAGGCCTTTTAATTCGGTTGGCCTCATTGATTGAATCGGTTGATCTCTTTATTGATGAAAATAGAATGGATGACATCAGAGTGATCATTGATCAGATTGAAGATTCGTTGATTGAAGATATAGATGCTCCTTTATTGCCAACATCAGATACGAATGCCTCATTTACAATTGATGGGCTAAGAAATTGGGTTGAAAGCATATTCAAAAATTTCGAGAATAACTGGTCAAACATCATTGTTGTTAAATCAAAATCAAACCTGGATATCACCAAGCTCTCAAATGAAGAAAAACGTGTCATACAGTCTCTCATTATCCTGAATATTGATCTCATTAGGCTTGCTCTTCAATCCGGAAATGAGACAAGATATTTGGCTGCTGTGCTGGCTTTAGAAGATAAGTTAATTCGATATTATCAAAGTGCTTTCAATGCAAATGAAATGCTCTCTAAAAACATCATCATATTAAAGAGACACCGTATGCATCCAACAGAGATTGGCATGAAGGACACGCTAAAAATAGTTGAAGAGATGAAGAATCAATGAAGTCTTTCTTAATCTTTATACTGCTTGCGCTTTTGGTCTTTATCGGTTGGCAATACCTGATCACGGACAATGGCTACGTTTTAATTGAATTTCTAAATTACTCCATTGAAACATCCGTTCCTGCTTTTGTAGGCTGCTTGATTGTTTTGTATGTTGTCATTCGTACTTTTGGTGTTGTATGGCGGTCGCCTAAAATGATTCGAAATCGAATGTCCATGAGAAGCAAGGAGCGATCGGTCCGATTACATCATGAGGCCTTGGACTACATTGGTCGAGGATTAAGCAGGAAAGCAATGAAGAAACTTGATTCATCGATCTCAGCGGATCAAACAAATATTAATGCTGTGATTGACCGGATGAATGTTGCTGCCGAACAAGGTGATTTTAAAACAATCTCTGAATATGCCGAAAAGTTGATTGCACAAGATNCTCAACACAAAACCTTTGTGTTTTCTCANGCGTGNAGACTCCTCATTGGTCTTGAGGAATATTCTTCGGCTCAGAAATTTGCAGATCANCTCATGGAAGAATCNTCTAAAAATTCNGAAGCAAGNAATTTACTATTTNCAATCAAGAGCGCTGTTGGNGATCCGACAATCATTGATCAGCTGCCAAAATATGCAAAAATTATTGATGAAGAAATACTGTCGGAAACCATTCTTAAGCTATCAAGAAAGTTAAAAGGACAAAAGACAGTGGAAGATCTTTTTGCTGGTCTGCCGAGATCGTTGGATAAACAGCCCGACTTCATCGCTGCAAAATGCGTATTGTGGATGGCAAATGAAGACCACATTAAAGCAGAGATTGAGCTGAAAAAAGCAATACCATCTTATTGGAATGGAAATCATATATCTCTTTATTCAAAACTTGANTTATCAGACTTAGAAATNCTTTCCTCTCGACTTGATAACTGGCTAAAAGAAAGACCCAGAGACCCAAACCTGTGGCTTGCTGCAAGTCGTGTTGCAAGAAGAGAAGGTCTATGGAGCAAGGCAAAGCAATGTTTAGAGAGGTCAATTGAATTTAAGAACGATTCTCAAAAACAAACCGAGTTGGCCTTAATCCTCGCTCATCTTGGCGAGAAAGATNAGGCTTTTGATGTGCTAAATAANATTTCAGAAACGGATGACAATTCCACTTCGTTTAAATGAAGAAAGAAGCATTAGCACTCATCAATTCATTCTTTAGATTCCTTGAAACAGAGCGGCGGTACTCGCAAAATACAATAAAAAGCTATCAAAGAGACTTGGGTCATTTCTCTGAATATCTGCAACCCAAGAAACTATCACATTGGTCAGAAGTTAAGCCGCATCATATCCGAACATATGCCTCTCAAATCTTTATTGAAGGCTTGAGTGCAAAGAGTATTCAGAGGCGTCTTTCTGCCATCAGAAGCTTTATGAATTATCTGCTGAGAGANGGCATGATAAAAAACAATCCNGCCGAAGGAGTAAAAACACCCAAGGCCGCAAAAAAACTTCCAGGTATTCTGGATATTCAGCAAATACATCAGCTCTTGAATATTGAAGACAGCGATCCTATAAGTCTAAGAGATAAAGCAATTATGGAACTTATTTANTCCTCTGGNTTAAGGCTTTCTGAGATTGTNCACTTAAATCCGATTGATCTGAACTTATCGGATAAAAGTCTCACTGTTCTGGGAAAAGGAGATAAAACAAGGATGCTGCCCATGGGGGCCGAGGCAATAAAATCTCTGAAAAACTGGCTTGCTTGTCGAAACGAGTTGGCCAGTCCAGATGAAGAAGCACTCTTCGTTGGATCACGTGGTAATCGCTTAAGCAGAAGGTCGATTCAAAGCCGAATCAAACACTGGGCAAAAAAAAATGGCCTTCAACAAGATGTTTACCCTCACTTACTCAGGCATAGCTTTGCGACTCATATGCTAGAAGCAAGTGGTGATTTGAGAGCTGTNCAAGAACTGCTCGGCCATAAGGACATTTCAACCACTCAGGTATATACTCATCTAGATTTTGAGCATCTTTCGAAAACCTATGACAAGGCACACCCNAGATCTGGTAAAAAATGAATAAAAAAGAGAACAATAAAACAACATCCTTTGGCTTTAAAACAGTTTCGAAAGAAGAAAAAACTGAAAAGGTTAAGGAAGTCTTTGACTCGGTTGCAACCAACTATGACCTGATGAATGATTTAATGTCCATGGGTATTCATAGACTATGGAANCNCTTCATGCTCTCACAAACGGGTTTAAAAATGGGAATGAAAGCACTCGATGTTGCGGGTGGAACTGGAGACATAGCGGCCCTCCTAAGAGAGCAAGTGGGCGAATCAGGTTTGGTGGTGATGACAGACATTAATCCATCCATGCTCAAAGAGGGCAGATCAAGGCTCTTGGANAGAGGAAAACTGAAAAATATTCAGGTCATTCAATGCGATGCGGAACAANTGCCCTTTGATGAGGATCAATTTGATTGTGTGACGATTGCATTTGGCTTAAGAAATGTGACGGTTAAAGAAAATGCCCTTAAATCAATGTTTCGCGTGCTTAAGCCGGGTGGAAAGCTATTGATACTGGAATTTTCCAAGCCCAATGAGATGCTCTCCCCTGTTTATGACATCTATTCCTTTAACATTCTACCAACGCTTGGTGAATGGGTGGCAAATGATCGAGAAAGTTACCAATATCTTGCTGAATCCATACGTGTTCATCCGGATCAAGAGAAATTAGAGCAAATGATCTTAAGCGCCGGCTTTGATCGAGCTGAGTATCGAAATCTGACTGGCGGAATTGTGGCNCTTCATATCGGATACAAGGATTAAATTTGGCCACTCTAAGAGCACTGGGAAGATTCTCATCCATTCTGAATATTTTTATAAAATTTCATTTGGACGAGCTNATCGATGAATTCGATCCAAATAATCGTTCCAAAATATTCTTATTTCTAATACCAAGAAGATGGTTCAGAAGAAAAATGAATTTACCCAGAGGCGAAAGAATTCGGCTTGCGTTAGAGGAGCTGGGCCCTCTTTATATTAAGTTTGGTCAATCACTGTCTACTAGACCAGACTTATTGCCTGAAGACATTGCGAAAGAACTCTCAAAGCTGCAAGATGATGTTCCGCCGTTCTCAGGAGATCTTGTTTTAGAGATCATGCATGAATCGTATCCAGATGGAATCAATAGCGTCTTCTCACAATTTGATTCAAATGCTTTAGCCTCAGCATCNGTTGCTCAAGCGCATGCAGCCACACTTATCAGTGGTGAAGAAGTCATTGTAAAAATCATAAGGCCAAATATTTGGGATCAAATAAAAGAAGACATGAACATACTTTTTCTAATTGCTAACCTTCTCAATAAATTCACCATTGCAAAAAAGCTTAGACCAATNGAGGTTGTCGAGGATTATCAAAAGACAGTTCTGCACGAACTAGATCTGATGAGAGAGGCAGCAAACTGTTCACAAATAGGAAGAAACTGGGCGGGCTCTGAGATCATCAAAGTCCCTCAAATCCATTGGGACCTCTGCAGAAGAAATATACTTGTTCAAGAAAGAATCCATGGCATTCCNATAGACAATATCGAAAAACTGAAAGAATTTGGGGTCAATTTTGAACGGTTGGCAAAGAANGGTGTAAGNATATTCTTNACGCAAGTCTTTCACCACAATCTTTTCCACGCAGACATGCATCCAGGGAATGTTTTTGTCGATGTCACAGATCCAAATAATCCTAAATATGCTGCGGTAGACTTTGGAATCGTAGGAAGCCTCGATGAGAAAGACCGCGAATACCTGGCTAAAAGCTTCAATGCGTTTT
The DNA here is from genome assembly GCA_002691305.1 of Gammaproteobacteria bacterium. Classification (GTDB taxonomy): domain Bacteria; phylum Pseudomonadota; class Gammaproteobacteria; order Steroidobacterales; family UBA11654; genus CACPJA01. The sequence continues at coordinate 22,174 of NZHF01000042.1, forward strand.
TTGAAAAAGACTATGGACAAATTGCAAATAATTTTATTTCAGCAGGGTGGGTTCCAGAGGAAACAAAGGCCAATGAATTTGAGTCTGCAATCAGAACAGTCTGCGATCCCATCGCTGACAAGCCGCTTGAAGATATATCTTTTGGNCAGCTGCTATTTAGACTCTTTGANACGGCGCGAGATTTNAATATGGTTAATCAACCTCAGCTCATTCAACTTGAAAAGACACTGCTTAACATAGAGGGTCTCGGTAGACAGCTCTACCCTAAGCTTGATCTTGTTTCGAGTGCAAAACCTGTTATGGAAGAATGGAGAAGGGAACAGCTGAGTATCACGAATACATTTAAAAAAATTCATAAAGATCTTCCNGAGATTAAAAAAACCATTGAATTGANCCCGCCACTAATGAGAAAAATTCTCGAAGATGAAGAGAGTAAAAAAAATATGCCTCAACCTGATCTCTCATATTTTGTGAGGCAGCTCTATATGGGGATCATCGGGGTTGGCTTTTTNATTGTTGGAGCAATCATGTTGGGATTCAACCAATTGGCTTCATTNTCAATTATCGTCATTGGGCTCATTGTTCTGCTAACATCTAAACCAAAGCACTAATACCAAAGTTGTTTTGTATGATTTAAAAAAATTAGCCTTAGACGCTGAACTTCAAAGCATAGATCCAAATATTAGAAACACATTGGATGTGCTNATCCGTGATTATGAAGATCATGCAAAATTAAATGCTATTGGAAAATTCCTTGTTTACCAGGGTCTTNCTAAACGTCTTAAAACCAGATTATCTTTAGAAAAAATAAATGGGGCTCTTCCCTCTTTTGATCAACAGGGGCCTATCTTTGTCACTGGGCTGCCTCGTTCAGGAACGAGTTACTTGTTCAACTTATTGCACACTCACTCAAACCTGAGGAGCCCATTTACTTGGGAAATTTTTCAAGCAAACACAATATCAAAAAATAATCTTGATGTTTTAATAAAGAAATTAAAAACACGTTTTGAGCTCCTCGGTATCAATCGAGTAGTGCCTGATCTAACAAACATTCACCCAATGCATCATGATCAACCNGAGGAATGTCAGTTGATTACTGCTTATGATCTAAAAAGCATCAGCTTTGCTTATTCTGCAAATTTGCCAAATTACATTAAGGTTATATCGAATGCTTCATTTGAATCATCCTTCAGGGTTCACCAAATGTTTCTCAATGGATTGAGTTCGGAAGATGGTTCAACCATGTGGCTGCTAAAAGACCCATGTCACATAGAACATATTGATGAGATCTTAAAAGTCTATCCCAATGCTAAATTTGTTTTTATACACCGACATCCAAAATTCAGCATGCCATCGATCAGCAATCTCGCCTATAGACTTAGGCTTGGTTTCTCAAATCATTCGGATAAAGAGCTCGTTGGTCAGCAAATGCTTTCTTATTGGAAAAATGCGAGCGAGAAATTATTGGATAGCCGGGGACTTATTCCAGAAGATCAAATGATAGACATAAGCTTTGATCATTTGGTTGATGATCCATTTAAAACTGCCCATCGCATTTTGGATAGGTTTGCCATTCCACATGATGATGGTTTGAGAAAAAAAACAGGTTCAAGGATAGAAAATGGAAAGCCAAAGTCGAGGCATGTTTACTCTTATGGGGATTTCTTCAAGTCTGCTGGAGAAGTGGAAAGCAAATTTGAGAATTACATTTCCTTTTTTGATCTCTAATTTTTTAGTTGATCCAAAAACTCGGTAGGACTATTGCCCTGCTCTATTGTTTCAACTATTGCAGAGCCTACAATGATTCCATCGACATGGTTGGCAAGCATTTCCACATCTGATTTTTCTCGAATTCCAAATCCGGCACAAACGGGTATTTTTGCAATCTCTTGAACTTGCTTTAAGTAGTCTGTTACATCTGCCGATAAAGCATCTTCTCCCCCCGTGACCCCTTTGATCGTGACTGCATATATAAATCCTGAGCTTTGATTAGTGATCATTTCGATCCGATCTTTAGGTGTTGCCGGCGTAACCAATTGAATCAGTGCGAGACCTGCTTCGGACAATCGGTCATTGAGCTCTTTGCTCTCCTCGATCGGCAAGTCAGGGACAATAAAGCCGTCAACGCCAGACTCCAGTGAAGCTTTCGTAAGCTCTTCCATGCCAAATACATAAAGCGGGTTTAGGTAGCTCATGAGAACAATCGGAGTGTCCAAATTAATTTCTTTTAGCTGATTGAATATCCATTTAAGTGTTACTCCATTCTCAATGGCCATATGACTGGATCTCTGGATAGTAACCCCATCTGCCATTGGGTCAGAAAATGGAACGCCTATTTCAATCACATCTGCTTTTTTTGAAATCTCAAAAAGGGTTTGCTTGAAGTCTTCGGCATTTGGATACCCTGCTGTTATAAATGGAATAAGNGCAGGACCAGAAGCCTTGGGAGCCTTTATTCTTTCCTCAATGTATTTAGAGCCTGTCATATGATCAATTGTTTATTATCTTGCTCAGTGTGGGCATATCCTTATCTCCTCTGCCNGAGAGTCCGATTAATATACGCTTTCCTTTGTTTTCATTGGCCCATTTTTTTGCCTCCACGAATGCATGGGAACTTTCGATCGCAGGCAATATGCCCTCGTGCTCACAAACTTCCCTGAGCAAGGCCAAAGCCTCATCGTCTTTTGCCGAGGTATATTTTACTCGATCNATCGATTGCAAGAATGCGTGCTCTGGTCCAACTCCAGGATAATCGAGCCCAGCAGAAACGGAGTGTGTTTCTTGAATCAACCCATCNTCATCATGCAACAACATGGAATAAGTTCCATGCAGGATCCCNGGTTTCCCAGAAGCAAGCGTTGCTGCATTTTCACCTAATGCATTGCTAGTGCCTCCCGCCTCTATGCCAAATAGCTCTACTTCATCATCGCCGAGAAAAGCATGAAAGAGTCCAATTGCATTTGACCCTCCTCCAACACAGGCAAAAACTGCATCGGGGAGANTCTNGCCAACTTCAAGCATTTGTTGTCTAGCTTCCTTNCCAATGATGGATTGCATTTCTCTCACTAAATAAGGAAATGGGTGCGGACCAACAACTGAGCCNATAATGTAATGTGTGTTTTCTGGNTCAGATACCCAGTCTCTAAANGCTTCATCAATGGCGGCTCTTAGTGTTTGATCTCCACTCATGACAGAAATCACTTCTGTTCCNAACTGCTTCATTCGGTCAACATTTGGAGCTTGTCGCTCAATATCAATTGCTCCCATATAAACCGTGCATGGAAGCCCTACTCTGGCGCATGCTGCTGCCGAAGCAACCCCGTGTTGACCGGCTCCAGTTTCTGCAACGATTCTCTTTACACCTAACTTCTTTGCAAGCATTGCTTGACCAAGAGCATTNTTNATCTTGTGNGCNCCTGTNTGNGTCAANTCTTCTCTNTTAAGNAAAACCTCAACGCCCCACCTTTTGCTCAATTGACTTGCATAGGTAAGCGCAGTTGGACGACCGGCCCAGCTGTTCAGCTCACTTACCAACTCTTCTTGAAACGTTTTGTCTCCCAAGAAGATTTTGATATTTTTCTCTAGCCTTTTCAAAGCTGGCATCAACGTCTCAGGNGCGTATTGCCCTCCAAAAATACCGAATCTTCCAGATTCATCAGGAATCTCACCATCCAGCAAAGCTTTTAAAAGTTTTTGATCATCGTTTTTCATAGTTTTGACTCATTAAATGCATGAACAATTTTATTAAATTGAATAATTTTTTCCCTACTTTTAATTCCTCTTGTGCTTTCAACCCCACTACTCACATCCACACCAAATGGATTCACTGTTTCTAAGAAAGAAGAAATATTNTCTGGGGATAATCCGCCAGCAATGAATAGTTTGTTGCTCTTGCATGCTTTCTTCAAGATTTCTTTATTGGCCATTTGGCCTGAGCCACTTGTAGGGCCCTCCAGTAAGGAAAATGATTGATTATCAATATTTGNGATATCCAAACTNTTCTCTGTGCGATATACCTTTATTTTTTTGATTTCGCTTGGGAAGTTAATTGATTCAAAATCATCNGCATCGCTTTGAATATATGTGGGCTTAAAATATTNNANAACNCTATCAAGATCATNNTGTGTTGGATGCTGCATGACNGCAACANTATTCACCTTTCTTGATGCCTCTAATACAAGATGAGNTGCAGACTTTGGTTCGATATACCTNGGCGATGACTGCACAAATACAAATCCNATTAGGTCNGCTCCGTGNTCAATGGCGCAATTCAGATCATCCAGTTCCGTGATTCCACATATTTTGATCAAAGTATTCATTTGTCTTTTAATGNTGCCAATCTCATTTCGCTCAAAAGTCGCTGNGGATACTCTGACTTCATCAAAGCCGTCCCGATCAATGCNCCTTTNTATCCAAGNTTNGATACTGTTTTAATNTCAGAGGCTTTGGTTATCCCACTTTCAGCGATGCAAATTTGATCCTTGGGTATAAGNCTTGAAAGCTCTTCAAATCTAGAGAAGCTCACATCCAAAGTTCTTAGATCCCGACAATTGACCCCAAGAAGAATATCTTTTCTATTTTCTTTGAATCTTGACAAAATCATTTGCATGCGTTGCATATCTTTTTCATCAAAAACTTCCAATAGAACAAACATTTGATGCTTGATTGCGCGCTCAACCATCTGGTTGAGCATGTCATCGCTGAGCATNGCTACGATCAAAAGAANGCCTCTCGCACCATTTATAAATGCTTCTGAAACCTGATAAGGGTCAACCAGAAAATCCTTCCTCATGGTTGGTGTTTCAGGAAANGCTTTTGAAACATGCTTTAAATCTTGCAAAGAACCCGAGAACCTCAATGGCTCTGTTAAAACGGAAATCACATTTGTACCGCTTTTGACATAAATGCCCGCTTGATCAGTGATATCAAATTCTCGATTGGATATTTCACCCAAAGAAGGGGATGATTTTTTGATTTCTGTGATAAAAATAAAGCCTTCTTGGAATTCGATGGCGGACCTTTCCTCCAAGTCTTCACATGCCCCTAAAAGACTTTCTTCTGATAGATGGATTCTGCTTTCTTCAAGNCTTTTTTCACTTGAAATAGCCATCTCCTGAAGAAAGTTATTTTTTATCTCATTCATCTTTACCAATCAGTCGCGATAGGAACTCTTTTGCTTTACCATTCGTGATTGTTTCCCTCGCTGTCTCTATGCCTTCATTAAGCTCTTTAACTTTTCCCGTAACTTGAAGCGAGAGAGCTGCATTCAGAACCAATGCATCTTCATGGGCACCGTTGTCTTTGCCTTGAAAAACTTTAACAAGTGCCTCTGCGTTGACTTCAGAGGTACCGCCTTTAAGATCCTCCTCTGTGCATGTTTTTATTCCGTGTTGTTCAGGATCAATGATCCTGTGAGTAATGGTATTTTTCTTTACGTCAAATAGCTCGAATTTTGAAGCCGGTGTCGGCTCATCCCAACCNTTTAATCCATGCACGACAAAAGCTCGCTTCAGCTCCATTCCGCTCAAACTGGATGCCATCAAAGATGCCATTTCTGAACTAAACGCTCCAAGCAGATAAAACGAAGGCTTTGCCGGGTTTGTCAGTGGTCCAAGAATATTGAAAACGGTTCTGATCTTTAAAGCTTGTCTGATTGGGGCAANATGCTTCATGGCTGGATGAAAATTTGGAGCAAATAAAAAACTAAAGCCGGTCTCTCTTATTTGTGTTTTAACCGCATCGGCTTCNGTNGGAAAACGATAACCGAGAAACTCGAGCAAATCAGCGCTCCCTGATTTGCTGGATACTGAGCGATTACCATGCTTTGCAACATTCAAACCGCAAGCAGCGCTGAGCAAGGCAGAGCCTGTTGATATATTGAAGCTTTGCGATCCATCCCCACCTGTTCCTACAATATCAATGGGTTCCAAAGAATCATCAAGTTTCACTTCCGTTGCCACCTTTCTCATTCCATTTGCAAAACCGCGCACTTCCTCTGCAGATTCACCCTTCATGCTTAAAGCAACCAATAATGCACCGGCTAAGGCGGGTTCAACGGAGCCAGCCGCAAGGGCAGTCATTAGTGTTTCGGATTGTTCCTCTGATAGGCTTTCCCCATTCATTAATTGCCTCAAAAGTCGCTCTAAGCCATGATTCATGCCTTCCTCCTATTTGTTGTATCCAAGAAATTTGCCATCAACTGCATGCCTTCCGATGTCATTATACTCTCGGGATGAAATTGAACACCTTCGGTGTCATAAACATTGTGTCTTACGGCCATGATTTCGCCAGACATTGTTTTCGCGCTCACTGTAAGCTCTTCTGGAAAATGATCTTCACTTGCAGACAAGGAGTGATATCTACCTACAATCATTGGTGTTTCAAGATCTTTAAAGATTGTTTGCTCATCGTGTGCCATTTCTGAGGTTTTTCCATGCATGAGTTGCTTTGCATAGGTGATCTCACCTCCAAAAACTTCGACAATGCATTGATGCCCTAAACACACCCCAAGAATAGGAATAACCGGAGCAAACGATTCAATAATGCTCATAGAAATTCCTGCGTCTATGGGTCTGCCGGGTCCGGGTGAGACCACAATAAAGTCTGGCGCCATGGCTTTTGCCTCGTCAATGGTGATGGCATTGTTTCTGAAAACTTCCACATCAGCTCCAAGGGATCTAAATCCCTGCACCAAGTTGTAAGTGAACGAATCAAAATTATCAATCATCAAGATTTTTTTCACAGCTCGCCCTCTTTTACCATTTTCAATGCGGTTCTGAGAATCTCACTTTTTGCCAAGACTTCTTTGTATTCATTCTCCGGCATGCTGTCAGCAACGATTCCAGCACCAGCCTGGAAGCAATATTTCTCATCCGAGAAAACAATTGTTCGAATTGCGATTGCCTGATCCATATCCCCATTTTTGGCAAAATAGCCCACTGTGCCTCCATAAACACCTCTGAGATTGGGCTCGATATGATCAATCAACTCCATAGCCCTGACTTTCGGTGCGCCAACCAATGTTCCTGCAGGAAATGCTGCCGCAAATAAATCAAAAGCATCGTATTTTTCATCCAGCTTGCCTTGCACTCCACTGACAATATGCATCACATGGCTGTAATATTCGATTGATTGATATGGGCTTACTTCAATTGAACCGTGTTTGGCTACGCGCCCAAGGTCATTGCGAGCAAGATCCACCAGCATAATATGCTCTGCAATTTCTTTTTCATCTGCCAATAGTGATTCTTTATGGGACTTATCTTCTTCGGTGTTACTGCCCCTGGGTCTTGTTCCTGCAATGGGTCTGAGCGATGCTTTATCGCTATTCAGTCTAACCAAGGCCTCTGGAGAAGAGCCTGCGATCTTAAATCCATCTGACTCACAATAGAACATATAAGGAGATGGGTTGATCAATCGCATTGCTCGATAGACATCAAACGGATCCAAATCATAGCTGCCTGAAAATGCAATGGATAATACAATTTGAAAAATATCTCCCTCATAAATATGATGCTTGGCTTTATCAACAGCCTCATAAAAAGTTTTTTTATCAATGTTGGCTTCTGGTTCTGAGTAGATTGTCTTTTCAAGGTTTGGCTCAATATCAATATTCAGCATTGCAAGAATTTCAGTCCTTAATTGAACTCTCTCGTCTTCATTGCCGGAGTGAACCAAAGCCATCTTATTTCTCTTGTGATCAAAGATCAGTAGCGATGTAGGTGAAATGTATGAAGAGTCTGGGGGAGCTAGAATGCCCTTTTTATTCTTGGCTATTGGCAGATGTTCAAAATAACGAACCATATCAAATGAGCTAAAACCAACAATGCCACCTGAAAATGGGACTGTATCGATTGCAGGCTTGAGATCAGGAAGCTTTGAAAGAGTTTTTCTGAACAAGTTCATCATTTCCTCTTGGGAGTTGGGTGTGCTGATCTCATCCCCATTCAAAAAGAATGTTCCGCTTCTCACTTGAATGGATTGCGAAGAGCCTATCCCTAAAAATGAATACCGCGATTGATCAACCCCTCTCTCAATACTCTCCAGCAAAAAAGTGGGTGTTAATTGACGCAGCTTCATGAACACCGTTGCAGGTGTTTCACTATTTAATTCAATGTCAAAATATTTATTCATTTCAAAAAAACCAATCACCAAAAAAAAACCCATCACCAAATAGGAGATGGGTAAACCTTAATTTCAAATAAAGACCGGCTGCCCTCTCCTAAGAGAGACGCCACCAACTTCTGATATCTGAAATCCTTGTATTCATAATTGATTGAAGTATGTCTATATTTTCTTAAATCGTCAAGATTCCAAACCTAAAAATATAATATTGGAAGCGTGATCGACAGAACTATCCACATAATCATCGCAAGCGGAAGACCCAATCTTACAAAGTCGTTAAATGTATATCCGCCTGCTCCCATGATCAACAAGTTAGTTTTATAGCCAATAGGTGTAACGAAACTCATGTTTGCGCCAAATAACACCGATAAAACAAATGGTTCTATTGGAGCGCCCAGTTGAAGGGCTATGTTAATTGCCACAGGCGTACCCAAGACCGCAGCAGCATTGTTTGATACAACGTTGGTGAGCAATGCCATTAATAGCATCAAAATACTCAGTATCAGTGGCATTGGGAATGATGCTGTCAAATACACAAACCAATTTGCAATAAAATCAGACCCCCCGGTGATCTCCAAGGCTGTGCCTAAGCTTAAGCTGGCAACAATGAGCATAATCACTGGAATATTCATTGAGTTTCCAACATCACTCCATTTTAGGGTGCCGGCAAGCAGCATAACCAAAAGACCGATCATAGCAGCCACAGAAATTGGCATGAGACTGGTCGCCGCCATCAGTGTTACGCCAAGCATCATATAGAGCGGGAAAAAAGATCTTTTTGCCGCAAGATCGAGTGTGTCTTTTTCAATGACAAGCATATTACTGTTGCTTTTCAAGTTACCGATTGCTTCGTTTGTGCCTTGAACCAAAACAACATCACCAGGAGTTAGGGTTGTAGAGCTGATGTTTCCAGTCAATCTTGCTCCTGTAATCCCTGAGTGAACGCCCAATGGAGTCAAATTAAATCTTGAAGCAAAATGTTCTGAATTCAACGACACATGGTCCAGTAAGGATCCGTTGGTAATCACCACTTCAGCAAGGCGAGTGTCTTCATCTTGCTCTAAATCCCCATCATGGCCCTGCTCATCTTCGAATAAGCTTAGGTCGAGCAATTCTTGATACTGCTGAAGGTTTGCGAGCGAGTCTTTAATATAAATACGGTCTCCCGCTTCAAAAATTACTGACGGGATCTTAGCAACAAATAAAGACTCGGAGCGCTTGATCTTTTCTATAATAAACTCATCACCCGCCTTTTCTTGAATCTCTGCAAGTGTTTTTCCGTCCGAAAATCCTCCCTCATTAATATAAAGCGATGCTTCAAAAACACGGTTCTCTTTTTTTTCAGTTCTTGGGCTTCTGTCTGGGAGCATGTTGGGGGCGATGAGCCACAGAAATAAAATTCCAAAAAATCCTGCTATCAATGCCGGGATCACAAAGTCAAACAACTGTATTGCCTCAAGCCCCATATCATTGGCTATTCCAACAACAAGAAGATTTGTTGAGGTTCCTATTGTTGTAGCCATCCCGCCTATTATTGTTGCCATTCCCATTGGCATCAGTACTTTCGAAGAACTAATTTTTGCGTTTTCGCTTACCGCAATCAAAGCGGGAATCAACATCACAACGATCGGGGTATTATTGATAAATGCGCTGAAAAAAGCTCCAAATAAAAGCACTCCAAGAAGGGATATTTTGGGATGATTGACCCATGACCTAGAGAGAAAACCCACGAGTGGTTCCAGTGATCGATTGATTTCAATGGCTTTCCCTATTGCCAATAATAGACAAATTGTAATCAATGCTTCATTGCCAAAATTGGTTAAAAATAGCTGTATTGGATTGATTGGATTGCCATTGAATGAATAAGGGAAAATATAAAAAGAGGCCACCAAAATTACCAAGACTGTCAAGCTCGATGACTCAATTGAAATCCAATCCCTTGAAAATAAATAGATTCCTAAAAGGGTGAGCATCATTACAAAGATGGCATGTGTTTCAGGTAATTCTGGCATCATTAAACTTGTATTAATTAATCTTATGTTCTAGAAATTATACATGCATGCTGTTTTTTTAGATTATAAAACTGTGGATGCGGGTGATCTTGACCTAGCTTCTATCAAAGCTTTATTGCCAGAGATGGATGTTTATCCATACTCAAATGAAGCAGAAGTACTTGATCGAATTGGTAAGGTTGAAGTCGCCATTGCAAACAAAGTGGTATTTGATTCGGAAGTTTTTGCACAGGCTAAAAACCTTAAGCTGATATGCGTTACAGCAACTGGAACAGATAACATTGATCTCAAATCTGCTGAGAAGGCTGGTGTGACAATCTGTAATATAAGGGATTATTGCACNGAGTCTGTAATGCAACANGTTTTGCTTTCAATTTTATCTCTCACACATTCTTATTCTGATTATCTTCACTCTATTAAAAAAGGAGAATGGCAAGATGGCAGCTCTTTCAGTCTGCTTGATCACTCCATTTCTGAGCTTTCAGGAAAAAAACTTGGCATAGTGGGTTTTGGAGTCTTAGGAAAAGGTGTGGCTAAAGCAGCATCGATTCTTGGAATGGAGNTTTTGATTTGCGAGAGCTTTGATCCCAATAAAAAATCAGAAGATTCATTAGATAGGATAGGATTTGATGAATTACTTTGTTCATCGGATGTGATCAGCCTTCATTGTCCACTGACTAAAGAGACAGATGGTATTTTTAATGATGATGCATTTGAAAAAATGAAGTCGTCTGCAATTCTCATCAATACTGCAAGAGGTGGCTTGGTAAATAATGAGGCGCTCATCAAAGCCATTGAAAATAAATCAATCGCAGGAGCAGGCATTGATGTACTTGACCAAGAGCCNCCAAGCTCAGATCATCNNTTGATGCAAAAAGATTACACAAATTTGATCCTCACACCACATATTGCATGGGCTGCAAGAGAAGCAAGGCAAAGGGCACTTGATCGAATTGCCGATAATATTGAGGCATTCCAGAAAGGAAAGCCTATCAANGTCGTCAAGCCTAGAGCGCTCTAATGGAGATCAGCTTTACATTTAAGGTCTTATTTTTCTATGGCTGTATTTTAATGCTTCTGATATCGAGTGTTTTGGCATTCATCTACCGATGTCGAATATCTGCCAAAAGAGGTGAAATGTTTTTCTTCCTTGAGTTTGAAGAAACCTATGATGAAAAAGGAAGGTTAGATCTGGTGCCCATTGATTCAAACAATGAAGGTACAGAAGGTTATGAAAGAATATACGAAGCTTATGGCTTTTGTTTTGGNATGTTCGTTCTTTTCATTTTTTTTACAATGATCTCTCTCTCCTGGGAAGGNGCTGTCGGCTACCAACTCCCTACATTCATTCCCTTCAGCCTTATGCTTGCAACCGGGCTTTGGATTGCTCCAATCTTTGCACTACTTATTTTAGAGCTCAATGAAAACGATGTTTTGAGAATCTTTGTGCTGACAATAATAGGCTCGTTNCTCAGTGTTTNTACTGGCTTATTATTATCGGGAAGCATCTATATGGAAATTCTGGGATTGTTATTACCTCTCTTTTTCTTGCCTTTGCTGATCTATCATTTACAAAGCTTGATATTTTGGGGCATTGCCATTGGCACACCATGGAATGTTAACCCGAAGGTGAGAAAAATCATGGCCTGGTATGGAATGGTTTGGTTTCCATTGTTGCTTACATATCAAGGCAGTCAGATTACTCTTCTTGGCTCAAATGAATACAAAGACACATGGGCAAATGCTATTGAAGTAGCCATGTTGCTATTCATTAACACCGTTGAAATTATATTCAGGATGCTTGAGGTCCTTGGGTCTGGGGCATAANAAATCCAAATATAAAAATTTCAAAACTGAAATTACCNAACTGAACATAAGAGAGGAGAATAAAAAATGGTCACAATAATAATCATGGCGCTTNCATTGGCGTTGCTTCAAATTTGGATCATTCCAATGACTGGTGCATTGGTAATCAATATTAAAAGTATNTCTTACTTATTGTCGAATAGAGATAGGGAGATAACAATTGATCCAGCTTCGGTTTCCGCAAGAATTCTTAGGGCCTCATCAAACNTACAAGAAAGCTTGCCTGCATTTCTCGCGCTCGCAATCCTTTCGGTCATCACNGAAGTAGACAATACAATGTATGCGATGACTTGGGTTTTTCTGAGGTTTCTGTATCTCTTGGTCTATGCGGCCGGAATCTTATACATCCGCACAGTGATATGGTTGGGCTCTATTGTTTGCTTGGTTCTAATGGGGCTCGCTTTGATTTAGAGCTAACCTCTCAAAGTTTGTACNGCNGGCACAGCAAGCGCTCGATAAACCACAAAGATGCCTGTGAGTAATATCAAAAGGAAACCGCCCAACAAGCCCAGTGAGATGATGGCAGAGTTGGGAGAATAACTTGTTTCAAAGATCTGAATGGATATATAGGCAGAAAACCCAATCGCTACAAAAAGAGCTGTAATGGAGGCCACGAGACCCAATGCACCAAATTCTGCTAGAGCAATTTTAAGGATATCGCTTTGTTTTGCGCCCATTGCTTTCATGACCGCATTCTCCTTATTTCGCTCCTCAACGGTTGAGAAAATTGAAGCAACCANTGTGAGCACNCCGGCCAANAGAGAGAGCACAAAAATATACTGAACCGCAGTCGAGGCGGTATCGATGACCGTACGGATCTGATTCAAAGCAGATTCTAAATCCACACTTGTGATTGTTGGAAANCGCTCTATAAATACATCNACAGCTTCAGAGTCATCATTGACTTTTAAGCTTGTAATATAAGATTGAGGAAGTTCTTTTGCCGCAGCAGGTGAAAGCACAAAAAAGAAGTTTGGTGAAAAACTTTCCCATGCAATTTCTCTAAAGTTTTTAACCGTCACGGTAAAGTTTTCGCCTGCTACATTGAATTCCAATTGATCGCCAATTGAAAGCCCCATTGATTGTGCTGCCTGAGCATCCACCGANATNAGTGCATTATTTTCATCGTCTTCTGNATCCCACCAGGATCCATCTTTGATTGAATTATTCTCTGGAAGCTCGCTAAACCAAGTCAAATTGGATTCTCTTTGCATCATTCTTCCAACATCGATGGGCGAGTCATTCNNAGACGATGCCCCTATTAAACGNCCTCTAATCAGAGGGGTAAATTTTGGATTGACTTCCATCTCTTCATCGAAAAAGCTTTTTACATCCTTCAGTTGATAATCTTGAATGTTAAAGAAAAAATAGTTTGGTGTNTCTTCGTTNAAGCTNGAACGCCAAGTATTGACCAGATCNGATCGTGTCTCTGCCAGAACAATTAAAAAAGTTAATGAAACTCCAAAAACAATAACTTGTAACAAATTTTCAGAAGANCGTTTTGAAAGATTCCTTAGNCCCATCAACCANCCATAGCCACCAAATACAGGTGACAATTTTGTAGCATAAATCAATAAATATCCAACGCCTGCCAATAATAGAATAAGCCCAAGAAGGGCAAATAAGATGCTACCAACCAAAGCAGGATCATTGAAAAGAAAGAAAAGAAATAGGCCAAAAACTAAAAATGAAAATAAATAAATTGAGGCCTCTGATTTTGACCCTTGAGTATCCTCTTTTCTTAAAAGGCGAATGGGTTCAACCCGCCCTAAAACCCTCAAATATGGAACACATGCAGCAACGACAATGCAGCAAGCCGTCAAAAAACCAAGCCAAAGTGGTCTCGCGGTTGGAGGAGGCAGCTCTCTGTTAATAATTGGGCTTAAAATACTTTCCAAAAGCGCTTGAACAGCAAACCCCAATGAGCAGCCGATGATTGTCGCCATCAAAATAAGCATGATGAGTTGGCTGATTTGTGACCATAAGATAAATTTCTTTGAAGCGCCAAATACCTTCATGAGTGTTGTGTTCAGCAGGTGTCGTTTTGCATATCTTCTTGCTGCAATCATCGAGGACACCAAAGTGATCAAAATGGTGAATAATGCTGCTAAATTCGCAAATTGCGAAGACTCGTTCACTGAATTACCAAGCTGGCCTTCTATGTCCGATACTTTTTGCACGCGTACTTCGTTTAGATCGTCTTCAACATCGGCTAAAAAAGATTCTAGTTGACTGGCTTCAGCTGAATAAAGCTGACGGTATACCACTCTGCTTCCGGCTTGTATCACACCCATTTCCTCCAAATCAAAATCATTGGCGATGATCGTCGGAGAAAACGATAAAAATCCTGTGCTTCGATCTGGAAAATCAATGAGTGTTCCAGCAACCTTGAAAGATTTGTTGCCAAGCGTGATCCATTCACCTGGTTTGGTATTTAATGCCTCTAAGATTTTATCCTCTACCCAAACTGTTGACTCAAGCGGTTGTTTGAGGCCCAAATTGAGTTTTGTTTGGCCCTCTAGAACCACCTCTACATTTCCCACTAAAGGATAGGTGCCTGATACTGCCTTGATGGATGAGAGTATATTGCCATCATCAGACAGTGCCATGGTTAAAAATGAGATTGTCTCGGCTGTTTTTATATCCATGAGCTCTGCAGTCTCGATATAACGATCATCGATCGGTGCGCCTGACCTAAAAACCATCTCAGCACCTAATACAATTGAGGCTTGTTCCTGAATGGAGCGCTGAAATCGATCGCTCAGAAATCCCACGCCTGAGATCGCAGTTACGGAAAGTATCAAAGAGGAAAAGAGAATGACCATATCTCCTGACCCAATTTCTGAAAAAAACTTTTTTAGGCCAAAAAGAATGCCGTTTAGCATTTCAATTTTCCTTCTTGGAGCTCAAAAACCATATCCGATCGTGCTGCTAACTGCTGATCATGTGTTACGACAACCAAGGTCGTCTTTGTTTGTTGATTGATTCCGAGCAATAGATCGAGAATATTATCAGTGCTTGATTGATCTAAATTACCAGTGGGCTCATCCGCAAATAAAATACTGGGATTTTTGACCATGGCTCTAGCGATTGCTACGCGTTGCTTTTCTCCGCCAGATAGTTGATGCGGAACGTGTCCTGTTCTTTTGGATAAGCCAACTTCATCCAAAGCTTTTAGTGCCCTGTCCTTTGCGTCTTTTGCGCCGAGTATCTCGAGTGGCATCATCACATTGTCTAGGGCTGATAATCGAGGCAGCAAATGAAAAGACTGAAAAACAAAGCCGACATCCTTGCTTCTAATCTGGGCCCTTTTATCTTCATTTAAGCTTGTGATTTCTTTATCAAGAAGCTTCACGGATCCCCTGCTTGGCAGATCAAGGCCAGCCATGATTGCAAGAAGCGTGGTCTTTCCAGATCCAGAAGGTCCCAAGATGGATGCAAAAACACCCTCTTCCAAAGAAAGACTGATATCATTTACAATGGTTAACTCGCCCTCAGGGCTGCTAACATTTTTAGTAACGTTGGAAACTTCTAAGATGGTTTTATTCATTAGGAACCTTTTATTATGGCTAGTCATTTTACCGATGATGGCGGCAACAGCCAATGCAAATGAGCCCATAGATAAAAATATTCTAATTCTGGGAGACAGCCTCAGTGCTGGACTAGGAGTAAACTATGATCAAGCATGGCCATCCCTGCTTCAATCAAGAATCAATAAAATGGAGGCTTCTTATAGGGTGATCAACGCAGGTGTCAGTGGAGATACCACCTCGGGTGGCATATCACGACTTCCTCGCTTGCTTAAAAAATACTCTCCTGAAATTTTAATTTTGGAGCTTGGTGGCAATGACGGATTAAGGGGCACCTCATTAAAAGCCATTGAGAAAAATCTTAGTGATATGATTAACTCAGCTCAAAGCANTAACATTACTGTTCTTCTAGTCGGTGTTCAGCTTCCGCCTAATTACGGGACTCTTTATACCAAAGGGTTTGAAAATATTTTTTCCNGTTTAGCAAAAGAACATGGCCTCGANCTGATCCAAGGGAGCTTAAAGACAATGGTTAATGAGGGCTTGATGCAAAGTGACGGGATACATCCCAATGTTTTAGGNCATCAACAAATTGAGAATATTATCTGGGAGCGCCTTAATAAATACNTGGAAAAATAGTTAAGGCTGCCTTTGTGAAAAATATGGTTGATCAAGCTTATAAAAAAATCATCNTTGTTTTAGTTTTTTNCACTTTGTNTGCTTGCTCTGTTGTGGGCGGGTTGTGGTATGAGAGAATCGATCAGCTTATCGCCAATCAATTTTTAGAGTACGCAAGTTTCACAAACGACCAAGAGAAATATGTTCGGCAAGCTACGTTGGAATTTAAGTATTGGAATATTAAAAATGAGCTACCAAAATATAAAAAACTACTTTCACAGTTTAGAGCTTTAGACAACACAACAACTTTTGATGACATTGATGATATTTATCAACAAGGNATGCTGCTCGGTAACAATACTAGAGATTTCTTTCTTCCTCAGATAGTTGAATTTTGTAAAACCATTACAAATAAACAGGTGGAAGAAATGGCAACATACTTTGATGAGCTGATGAAAGAAAGGAAATTGGAACTAGAAAATGATGAGGACGATTTTCAGGATTCTTTAGCAAAAAGTTTCAAGCGATTTTTTAGGTTCATGGGTGTCAAACTGAATAATGAGCAAATAAATACGATACGGACTCTCTCTTCAGGCATAGAAGACTCGAGGGAGCAGTTAATCAGTGAGCGAATACAGTGGAACCAACAATTTATAGCCATACTNAATTTAAGACAAAACAAAAACTTCGAAGAAATCTTCATCAATCATATAANTTCACTCGACTCTGAAAATCCAAACACAAGGACATTGATCAACCAGATTACNGCAGAANTTATTGCCTCACTTGACGAAAAACAGAGGNGAANGTTTCAAAAAAGATTGGGTAGNTTCGAAGCCTCAATCNATCAAATCATACNAGAGCAAAACTAGNTTGGCTTGCTCTATATGGAATTAGAAATACTCTCCTGAATCAGCTCTGCCGCCTCTCTNGGGTTGTCTGCGTTTTGAATNGGTCGACCAACAACTATATAGTCAGCGCCTCTTTCAAAAGCTTGTTCAACACTAACCACTCGTTTTTGATCATCTGTCGGTCTATTCTCAACTGGTCGAATACCCGGGGTAACTATGAGTAACTTTTGATCTACTTCGTTGCGAATATGCTCAAGCTCNAGGCCGGAAGCTACAATACCATCGCAGCCGCTAGATAGNGCTCGCTTAGCTCTAGATATCACCAACTCCTCCACATCGCACTTAAACCCCATATCATCCAGATCGCCCTGATCAAGACTNGTAAGCGCAGTNACNGCCAGTACTTTGAGNTTGCCTTTCTCAGCTGCAGCTGCTTCCATCATGCTTTGNTTACCGTGAATTGTCGTAAAGTAAGCGCCTCTTTGACTGAGTCTTTTCACTGCCTTGGATACTGTTGCTGGGACATCAAAGAGTTTCAAATCGACAAAAACTTTTTTTTCNTTTACAACAAGCCAGTCAAGCAANCTGAAATAGTCGCCTGTCATCATCAGCTCCATGCCAATTTTATAAAATGAAACNCTATCGCCAAGCTCTAGGACCAACTCTTTGGCGCGACTAGCCTCTGGGACATCGAGTGCAAAAATTAGTCTATCGTTGTTATTTATAGACATTTAGTCAGCCCCCAGAACTTCTAAAAGATCTTCTTCAGAATAGTCCGATGTTAAAAACGCTTCGCCAATCTTTTTCAACAATACCAGTTGAATTTTTCTTTCTTTAACCTTCTTATCGCTTTTCATCGCCGTTATAAAATCATTAGCATTAATGTTGGGTGGCTCTATAGGTAAACCGGCTAGTGTGATTAGATCTTTAACCATCTCAACTTCTTCTTTTGAGATCAATGACATTTTAGCTGACAATTGAGATGCGAGAACCATGCCTGCTGCAACTGCCTCACCATGCGACCACTGAGTGTAGCCTGTTTGAAGCTCTATAGCGTGCCCAAAAGTGTGGCCAAAATTAAGGATGGCTCTAATAGACTGTTCTTTTTCATCGGCACTAACAATCTCTGCTTTGATCTGACAAGACCGTTGTATTGCATGCCCGAGTGCAGCTCGGTCCTTTTTTAAAATATTTTGAGTATTATCGTTTAACCAAGATAAAAACTTTGTATCGTGGATGAGCCCATATTTGATTATTTCAGCTAGGCCCGCAGACATTTCTTTCTCGTTTAATGTGGACAGAAAAGCAGTGTCACAAATAACTGCTGTTGGTTGATAAAAAGACCCTACTAGATTTTTTCCATAACTATTATTAACGCCAGTTTTACCGCCAACTGAAGCATCGACTTGTGCTAACAGTGTTGTTGGGATTTGAATTAAATTTATACCCCGCATAAAAATAGAGGCTGCAAAGCCTCCCATATCACAAATCACGCCGCCGCCTAAGCTGATAAGAGTTGCGTCTCGCCCAAGCCCTGCTTCAAGCATATGATGAATAACTTTATGAATATTTTTTAATGTCTTTTCTTGTTCGCTATCTGGGAGCGTAAAGGTAACGATATTTTTATCAGGTAAGCTTGCTTTAATCTGCTCAAGATAAAGCGGTCCAACAGTTTCATTGGTCAGAATAAACGCATCATTACCTAGTACAGAATCAGTTATCGCTATTGATTCAGAACTGGAACCTCTGCCTATAA
>NZHF01000043.1 GCA_002691305.1 Gammaproteobacteria bacterium
TTTACCTGGTCGAAATCCTGGCATTTTTGCAGTTTTAGCTATTTCTTCAAAACGTTTCATTTTCTTTGCTTCAACAAAAGATGAGGGAACGGAGACCTTCACCTCACGTTTCAACTCTTTTTGCTTTTTTACTTTTACAGTAATTCCTGACATTTAATATTCACCTTATTAATGGTGGGAAAGGAGAGACTCGAACTCTCACGGGTTGCCCCACTGGATCCTAAATCCAGCGCGTCTACCAATTCCGCCACTTTCCCATGAATTGATTAAGGCGGGAAATTATACAATAAATTTAGGAAGTATAACCAGCTCTGATTCAATCAAATAAATATCTAATAAACAAAGAAAAAGCCGCCTATAAAAGGCGGCTTTCTTTTTTTGCTTAGCAAATGTGCTTAGAACTGATACTTAAGTCCCATTTGTATTTGCCATCTAGATTGTCCAGAGTTATCTCTAATGAAATAACTGTCATCTGAGTCCACTCCTCGAATAATGAATCGACCTTGGTCATCGGTACCATTAACAAGTATTTGCCTACTGTTATTGTAGTTGTACTCATAAACGTGGCCTTCATCATCATCAAGCATATTCAAGACATTAAGAAGGTCTAAGAAAAATATAAACTTATGACCATCCATTGGACTTGGAAGCTCTTGCGTCACTCTGACATCAAGTCTGCTGTATCCTGGTGTTGTAAAACCATTCCTTGGCGCATAAGTTCCTTTGTACTGAGCCAAAGGTCCGCTATTGATGTGATCCATTACGGCAGCACCAGCAGCAGCATCTGTGAATACCACATTTGGATCATCAAGGCCGGATGGAACATATGCGAGACTATAGTCTGCATAGAACTTACTGTAACAACGCCCGCTGCTGCCTTCGCAACCACCAACTGGTCGGTATGAAGGCTCATCGAATGTGATACTGTATGGTTCACCAGATTTCCTAACGTAAATAGCTGAAATTCTGGTCTCATTGTCACCAAAGAACATATTCCTGTATTCAACACCAGCGATAATCTTTCTTGAAGTCATAAAGGATGATCGCGCTGCTGGAACATTTTCACCATCCCAACGCTGCGTATATCCATAAGACGATTCTGCTTGTGAAGATGTCAATGCATAGACATCTTTAGCATCAACAGATGCCCATGACGCAAAGTAACTAAATCCATTGTCATAAGACTTTCTTATCGAAGCCGACCATGCTTCCGCGCCACCCTCATCGGTATTAGTCAACAGATAATCGCCAGGACCGTGAGAGTAACGACCACGACCATCAGCAAGGTATCCCTCGAGCTCCATTCCTAGCTCTCTGTAGAATACACCTTCATTTGTACTGTCCTTGTTGTACTCAACAGTTAACTGATATCCATTTTCTGTAGTGATATCAAGTGCGATATTGCCTCTCCAACTACTCGGTGCTTCAAAGTCAGGATCTGTTGTTTGAGCATCATTGTAATATGGCGATGATGGAATACAGTAATCACTAGTCGGTCCTACCCAGAAGAATGTTGGATCTCCGGCTGGCATTTTACCAACTGTTCCACCGCATCTAAATGATGGGAGACTATCATCCCAACCATAAATCCTCCAATAATCTGAAGCTCCGCCTGAGCGACTGTATGCATTACCGTACCAAACATTAGGAATACGACCCATAAATAGTCCGTATCCACCTCTAATTTCAGCACTGACAACTCTGTCAATATTGCCAAAGAGTGACTCAGATGCGTCATAGTTAAAGCCAATTCTTGGCTGAACGACACTCATGTCAAATCTCTGAGCATTGCTGAATCCATTTCTAGTAACAAATTTTGGATTTTCTCTCGGTGCATCTGGTGTTTCAACCTGATCATATCTCACGCCAACATTAAGCGTTAGATCACCCAAATAGATCTTATCTCCAATATAGAGTGTTGTTTTTTCCAAATTGAAATTTGCAGCTACAGGATCCACATCAAGAATACCGCCTTGTGGCACATGAGCTCTCAAATAACTATATTCTCCAGCCTCATAGTCTGCAATAGAGTCAAATCTGACCTCACCGTTATACCTAGATATAAAGAGGTTATAGAGACTTGTATCCTCATAATCAATACCCGCAGTGACAACATGATTACCTAAATCATAAGTTGCTTTAAAACTGATGTAGTCTGAACTTGTTTCAATTTTGTTAGCAGCCCTAAATCGCTCACCGCCCACTCGAATAGTGTCTCCTCCGACGTCAATCGACATCTCTGGAATTGTAAGTCCTGGAGAATAAGGATCACTTAAATATTCATAAGTTGAGTACCTGACTTTCGTAGATAAACGATCATTCCAATCGCTGTAAAGTGTGATTGAATTTCTCTCAATCTCAGGTGCATAGTAAACCCAGTTGCTACTGAATCTATTGTAACCACCACTCGGAAGACTGTCTTCGTCACTCTGATAAAGGAATACCGCTCTGTGAACATCATTGATGTTTGCATTCAATTTTATGATTGTTTTCTCACCGGTCTCAGGTGCAGTGAAACCACTGAACTGACCTGGATCAAATCCATATCTGTCTTGACTGATTCTAGCAATCTCTGCGATATCTGCTTCTGTTGCATCTTCAGCACTATTTGGCATACCACTGTCTGCTGCACCGTATAATGCAGGAAGACCTGACTCAAATTCTTCGTATCCAACAAAGAAGAATAATTTGTCTTCTATGATTGGGCCACTGAATGTAAAGCCTTTTGTTTCCTCTGAGAATTCTGCAAATTCTTGATCAAAGAGCTCGCCCACATCATCTTCATCTCTCTCAATGAAGAAAACACTGCCATGAAAGTCATTTGAACCGGATTTTGTAACGGTAGCAATTGAACCACCTGTGGTGTTCCCTCTTGAAACATCATAAGGCGTGATATCGACAGAAATTTGATCAACAAACTCCATGCTGATCGGGTTACGCATGCTTCCGAAACCATTATCATTCAGACCAAATGGATCATTAAAACTAACGCCATCAACTGAGAAATCATTGAAACGCTCATGAGCACCCATTACAGTGATTGAGCTGTTCTTACTGCTTTCGGAATTAATACTGACTCTAGGGTCAAATTTTGCAAAGTCTGCAATCGAGCGGTTGATTGTAGGCACTCCCGCAATTGCATCCTCTCCAAGTGAAATTCCGCCACCCATTCTAATCGTGCCACTCGTCGCTGAAGCTGTTACACCAATTTCTTCCATATTGTTAGAAACCATGGTGATTTCTATCGCTGCAGTCTTATTCAATACTAAATACAATCCTGATTGAGACTGTGATTGATAGCCTGAAGCGCTTGCATTGATTTCATAAGGTCCACCAATCAGCAAGTCAGAAACAAAGAATAAACCATCTTCGTTAGCCGTTCTTGTTTTTGTAGTTCCTGTTGGTACGTGTGTTACTGTTACTTCAGCCCCAGAAACATTGACTTCACCTCTAATTGACGATGTGGTTTCCACTTCGGCAAANGTTGATGTAGAGAATATAAATAGAGCGGAGAGTACAAATGCATATAGTTTTCTAGGCATTTTTTTCCTCATTTAGCTGGTAAATTTTAGTTAAAAACATGTTTTTATTTGGCATTGCTACCTAATAATCAAATCCTAAATCTATTCCCAAATTATTACAAGATAATTACAGAAATATGCTTATAACAAACAGTAGAAGATCATATCCATTTAATTTAAATAATCTTCATAGAATATGGTTATAAAATATTGATAAAAATGAGGTATTAGTTTCTTTTTAGCTAACTATTTCAATTGCTGAGATTATCTAGAACTATAAATGTACAAAGAGTATGTACTAAAAAAACAACAAAATAATACTTACTGGTTTTTTTTAGCGCAAATTTATGTCCTTCTTACAGATAAAAACAGGGATGTTTCTATTAGTGGTTTTTTGATAATTGTCATAGCCCGGATATGCTTTGATAATCTTAGGCCAAAGTTCATTTTTTTCTGAATTGGATAATTCGGAGGCTTTCATTTTAAATTTTTCTGAAAAAACCTGCATCTCGATCTCTGGATTCTCTACAAGATTGTAGTACCACATTGGATTTATCTTAGCTCCACCCTGAGAAGCAACGAGAATATAATCATCCCCATGTGGAATTGTTAAAAGAGCAATGGTGATGATTTTTCCACTTTTTCTGCCTTTCACCTTCATTAAACAAAAAGGCAGTCCATTGAACTCGCCAATGTATTTACCATCATATTTCTCGTAAATCCAAATATGGAATCGATTAAGTGACTTAATGAGTGGTTTAAATAATTCTGGTTTTCGCCATGGATACATATCACCAGATGTTATCAACTTGATATTTAAAGCACCACCTATAAGATAAGCAGAATGAGCAATAATAATGACATCAGATCTGCAGGACTCAAGGTTACTCATGCAAGAAAGAGAATTTTAGAGGTCTTAGAGACAGGTAATGAGTCACATCTCAGTGCCGATGATATCAATAGGATCCTTATCAAAAACAATGATGAAGTTGGAGTTGCAACGGTCTATCGTGTGCTTAATCAATTTGTTGATGCAGGCATATGCATTAAGCATAATTTTGATTCTGGCCAGGCTGTTTTTGAACTCACACCCGATCATCATCATGATCATATGGTTTGCATGAAGACCGGAAATGTCATTGAGTTTGAAGATGAAGTCATTGAGAAGAGGCAAGAAGAACTAGCAAAGAAAAATGGCTACCGTATTGTCGATCATTCACTGGTTCTTTTTGTAGAGCCAATAGAGGATTAGAATAGTCCCTGAATCAATCCTTCATCATCCACATCAATACCTTCTGATGCTGGTATTCTAGGCAAACCTGGCATTGTCATAATCTCACCACAAACAACCACAACAAATTCTGCACCAGCAGACAATCTTACCTCCCTAATGGGAACATCATGTCCTGATGGAGCGCCCATCAATAATGGATCAGTTGAGAAACTATATTGAGTCTTTGCCATGCATATTGGATATTCACCAAATCCATCGTCTTCTAACTTCTTAAACTGATTTCTTACCTTTTTATCGGCAATTATTTCCGAAGCACCGTAGATATTTTGAGCGATGTATTGAGTTTTATCCCATAGAGACATTTTATTGTCATACAAAGGTTTGAATTCAGAAGATCCAGAATCAGCAATTTTTGCGACCTCCTCTGCTANATCCGATGCACCTTTGCCTCCTTTTTCCCAGTGAGAAGAAATTCTGCACTTCACACCAATTTCTTCACAGAAATTAATTATTGCAGTGTGCTCCTCTTTTGTATCGGTTACATAGTCATTTATTCCAACAATGACAGGAACACCAAATTTAGTAATATTCTCAATGTGTCTTTTAAGGTTTTCACAGCCNTTNGTTACTGCNTCTACATTTTCTGCACCCAGATTATCCTTTGTGACTCCGCCATGCATTTTTAGAGCTTTTGTAGTCGCNACTAAAACAACCGCATCCGGTTTAAGGCCTGATTTTCTGCATTTGATATCAAAGAATTTCTCAGCACCCAGATCNGCTCCAAATCCAGCCTCGGTAACAACATAATCAGCAAGTTTTAATGCAAGCTTAGTTGATACAACTGAATTACAACCATGGGCAATNTTNGCGAAAGGTCCGCCGTGTATAAATGCTGGATTGTTTTCAAGTGTTTGCACCAAGTTTGGTTGGAAGGCATCTTTTAATAAGGCAGTGATTGCTCCGTCCGCATTGAGCTGTTTTGCTCTTACAGGCTCATTGGATCTTGTATAGCCTATAACCATATTTCCAATCCTCTTTTTTAGATCATCAATGTCTGATGCCAAACAAAAAACAGCCATGATTTCTGAAGCCACTGTAATATCGAAACCACTCTGTCTAGGTATTCCATTGCCAACCCCACCTAATCCGCAAGTAATATCCCTTAAGGATCTATCATTCATATCAACCACTCTTTTCCAAGTAATTCTTCTTGGATCAATATCCAATTGATTATCCCAATGAATGTGATTATCGATAAGCGCAGAAAGAAGATTATGAGCTGCACCAATGGCATGAAAATCACCTGTAAAATGTAAGTTAATATCCGTCATAGGTATGACTTGAGCGTATCCGCCGCCTGCAGCGCCGCCTTTCATTCCGAAACACGGCCCCAAACTCGGCTCTCTGAGACAAATCATGGCTTTTTTGCCAATATGACAAAGCCCATCGACTAGACCGACACTTGTAGTGGTTTTGCCTTCTCCCGCAGGAGTGGGAGATATTGCAGTGACTAGAATGAGTTTACCATTCTTAGAATCCTTCAATTTTTCTTGATTAATTGACAGGTCAACCTTGGACTTGAATTTTCCATAACGTTCAAGGTATTGCTCACCGATGCCTAAGCTATCTGCGATTTTATCAATAGTATTGGGTACTGCTTCTCTTGCGATTTCTATATCTGTTTTCATNTATTACTCAAAATAATGGGGTGGACGATGGGGCTCGAACCCACGACCACCTGGACCACAACCAGGGGCTCTACCAACTGAGCTACGTCCACCATTGATTCGAAAGGGTATTTTGCCCGAGAAAATTGCTGAGTCAAATTTTCTCAGTCGTTAGAAACAGTCTCGGCTGAGATTATTTCATCGCCCTGTTCAATTGAATTCACCACATCCATGTTTGCGGTATGACCAAAAACTGTGTGTACACCATCTAAATGAGGCTGCGGACTATGGCAGATGAAGAATTGACTTCCGCCAGTATCTTTTCCTGCATGAGCCATTGATAGTGTTCCAGCCTGGTGTCGGTTGGCATTGATTTCGCAATCGATATGATATCCTGGACCGCCTGTTCCGGTTCCATGTGGGCAACCGCCCTGAATCATAAAGTTTGAAATTACTCTGTGGAAACTGAGTCCATCATAGAATCCTTTCTCGATAAGATCGGTAAAGTTTTTTACAGTGTTTGGCGCGTCTTCGTCAAAAAGATCGATTTGAATCTCACCCTTTGCTGTTTTCATAATTACTTGTGTCATAATCACCTCAATTTTGTGAACCGTTATTATCCATGTGTTTTATTAATTTTTCCACATTCCTTCCAATTAGATCTCTAATTTTTTTGAAGTCATCTTCATCCATATTTTTAGGGTCAGGAATTTCCCACTCTGATCTAATTTTAGCTGGGATTTGAGGGCAAGCATCTCCACAACCCATTGAAATCATTACATCAACTCCATCTTGAGGCAATTCGCTAATACCTTTGGATCTATGCTGAGTCATGTCATAACCAATCTTTGACATCGATCTTATTGCTTTTGGATTGACGTTCCCGCTTGGCTTTGAGCCTGCGCTCAGAAATTGATATCGTTTGGAGCCGTTTATTTTTCCAAAAGCCTCTGCCATTTGACTCCTGCATGAGTTTTCAACACATAAAAAAACAATGGTCTTCATTCCAGTTCCTTCATTCGAGATGANGGGATTGATTCAATTTCAGTCATAAGACTGCTGTTCCAGCGATTCAGAAAACCAAATAGAGAGACAATTGCCAAAATCTCCATTTGCTGATTTTCATCNTAGTATTTTTTGAAATCATTGAAATCNTCATCTGAAATCAAATTGGGGGTTTGNGCGGCATTCATTGCAATTCTTAGCGCGGCTTTCTCACTGCCAGAGAAAGAATCAGAATTCTCAAATTCCCATATATTCTTTAACTTTTCTGCNGGTATATTTTTTTCAAGAGCGCTATTGCTTGTGTGAGCTATGCAGTAAACACATCCCGATGCTTGGCTGGCCATTAAACCGACCATCGACCTCGTCTCTTCAGAGATNCTGTCAAAGGAATAAATGGTATTAACGAGCTGGCTGAAAGCATGCAGTAATTTGGGATGCTTTGCCATAATGAGGGCATCATTTGGAATAAAACCCATCATGGCCATTGATTGATCCATGATGACTTGCAACTCCTCACTGAGTTCCGATTTTTTTGCTGGTTCAATTCTTGACATGATGATTTCCTATTGAATAGATACCTAGTTTGCTTTTGTAGCAGTTCCCCAGTAATTGTAACCCAAAATCTTTGGCATCTTAGGTAAGTACATTTCATCCATCATAAGAATGTTCAGCCCTGCTTTTTTTATCAAATGAGGTATATTTTTATTGATATTGCAACCCCCAGAAATATGCGGCCAAAAATGATTGATTCGATTCTGCCAAGCCATAACCTTCTCATCTGGTGCAAGCCCATGCTCACAGAAAAGAAGGTGTCCATCCGGCTTCAAAACACGTTTCAATTCATCAAGCACTCTAGAAACATCTTCAACGGTACACATGGTGTATGTCATTAC
Source organism: Gammaproteobacteria bacterium (assembly GCA_002691305.1). Lineage (GTDB taxonomy): Bacteria > Pseudomonadota > Gammaproteobacteria > Steroidobacterales > UBA11654 > CACPJA01. The sequence goes on from NZHF01000043.1 coordinate 8,321, forward strand.
AACTGTGTCGAAGGTATCGTCATTGAAATGCATCTCTTCGGCCTTTGAAACAATGAATTCGATTTTAGGCATTGAATCATCAATCCTTTTCTCTGCAAGCCCAATGAGTTCTTCGGATGGATCAATACCTATCAAAGAATCAATTCTTGCAGCATCCAAATAAGGCAGATTTAGGCCCGATCCGATTCCAATCTCGAGCACTTTGCCTCTGGCTAGTGGAACAATTTTTTCTCTTTGTTTGATAAACGGCTTTTGTCCGCATGTGTAATTAAGAAGATAAGGAAGAATATATTTATCATACATGGGAAAGTACCGCGTTAGATTGAACCATCTTTATGAATTTTTTTTATCATATAATTAATCAATGACTAATAAATACTTTGTCCTCATCTTTTTCATGCTTGCTCTCAACATTCAAGCTCAAGAAATTAAGAATAAGAAAGATGAGCTTTTACTTTACTCTCAATTTGGTGAGTTTTGTACCATGTGTGAAGCAACAATTGTTTGCTCTGACAAGCCAGGCATGACTGGTGAATCATTCTTAGATGACGAATCGTATGCTTTGATTCACTTGGAAACGCGTACATTTTGGTCACAAATATCAACCATTTGGGAATTCTTTGTAAGAAATTTTGAAGGTTATGAAGTCAAAGGCCATTCAAGACCGGTCATTATTTATTACAGTCAAGATGGTAAATGGTCAGACATCGAGGTCGCTGATGCTCGAATATCAGTCGACCCAAATCTAATTCAAATAAAGCAGTTTGTCATCGATAGAGTATCTCGTGAATGGATCAGTCAGAATGATCAAAGTCTCGGAACCTGTAAGAGAGTCCCACTTTGGAAAACGCTTGAATACATCGATCAAAGAATCTCTAAGAGCAATGATAATGAATAGAGTGTCACAAATCATATTGAGATCAATGCTTGTCATTCTTCGAGTTCTCTTTGGTTTATTTTGGCTTTTGGCTGGCATCAATAAGATCAACGATGAATGGATGACTAGCCCCATTCTGAAAAATATCTTTTTGCAAAGACTAACTGAATTGCCTCCTGATAGTTTTGCTGTGTTTTATCTTACAAAATTTGCAATCCCCTTTTATCAACCCATTGGTTGGTTTATCACGATAGGGGAAATATACAGTGCCGTTGGACTTTTAATTGGATTCACCACGCGATCATCGGCTTTAATTAGCTTTTTTATACTCTTTAACTTTGCCATTGGTGGTTATTACGATGCTTCGCTATTGCCCTTCTTTATCTTGGTCTTTCTATTTTTTAAATACCCAACAGGACAATGGTTCGGCCTCGATGCTTTGTTGAGCAGAAACTTTCCACAAAATAGATTATTTCGCTAATCAATTCTCTAGGAATTTGCTGATTTTGATTGTTTCATTGAGAAAAAGAATAAGGCTAAAAGAACAATCAGAATAAACGGGGCTAGATATGAGCCAGGCGTCGAACCATTGCTGTATATCTCGTTGTTTGCCAAACCCAATCCAATCAAAGG
>NZHF01000044.1 GCA_002691305.1 Gammaproteobacteria bacterium
TTTTTTGAGTTCAGAATCGGACTCAGTGTGTGATCTTTTTGGTTGTATGCTCGATTGCCCATTGCGAGGGCAATTAAATGCAAATCATGATTGCCAAGAGTATTCACAACGCAATGATCCATTGAATACAAGAATTCGAGTACGTCTAGGGATTTCGGACCACGATTGACCAGGTCTCCTAAAAAAATCAGTCGGTCTTTTGATGAATCAAAATCTAGTTTATCGAGCAATTCCTTGAGCTCATCCAGGCATCCTTGAACATCGCCAATGACTATTTTTCTCATTGAGGTCTAACCCCCAACCTTTGACAGTGTAATGTAATCCTCAACACTGAGATTTTCAGCCCTAAAGTTCGGATCGATCCCGCAATCGGAGAGCTTCTGAGGGCTAAAGATCTCTTTAAGTGAGTTACGAATTTTCTTTCGCCTTTGGTTGAAAGCAATTTTTACGATCTCATCCAACTTTGAGTGCACCTCATTTCCCAGAGATGTCTTTGGTTCAAGTTTAACGATTGAGGATATAACTTTGGGCCTGGGATGAAATGCATTCGGTTTTATATCGAAGACTTTTGATGCTTTACATCTTGACTGAATTGCAACCGACAACCTTCCATAGGTCTTATTGCCATGAGTGCTCACCATTCGATCTGCCACTTCCTTTTGTACCATGACATGAAAATCCTGAAAACATTCAGAAAAACCAAGCAAATGAAAGAGTATAGGTGTTGAAATATGATAGGGCAGATTCCCAATCAATCGCATTGGCTTTTTCTTTCTAAGCATTGAATAATCATAGTTCAAAGCATCTGCTTGGATCACATTCACCAATTCTTGATCATCATTTTCATTTAAATAATTGACAAGGTCTTTGTCCAGCTCAATTACATCAATCGACCCAATAATTTCTATTATGGGGAATGTCATTGACCCATATCCTGGACCAATTTCTACAACATGGTCATCTTCCCTTAGATCAAAGCATTGGATAATCTTATTGATGATATTTTCATCGGTCAAAAAGTTTTGGCTTAAATGTTTTTTAGCTCTAATCTGATTTGGTTTTTTCATAAGAGTAAGCCATTGACTTTGCCGTATCCAAGGCATAATAAAGGCTTTGATGATTGATGTCTGACATGCCCACTTTATCGAAAGCCACACCGTGATCCACAGATGTCCTTATAATGTTTAATCCCATCGTTACATTCGCAGAGAGATGAGGGTTTGCAAACTTAAACAGAGGCAGAATTTGGTCATGAAAAATGCTTACGATTAGGTCATGCCCTGTTTGATTCAGAAAAATTGTATCTGCTGCATAGGGGCCATCAATATGAATGCCCTCATCGTTTAATGCTCTAAGGGCAGGGGAAAATATTTTCTTTTCCTCGCTTCCAATATACCCGTTTTCTCCTGCATGGGGATTGAGGCCTGTGATACCAATTTTTGGGCTTTCGATATTAAAATAATTGATGAGATCTGAGTGAATGATCCTAATAACATCCATAATTCGATTGGTTGTAATCTGAGCAGGAATATCTTTAAGCGGGATATGGGTTGTAAGCAAGGCCATTTTCATATGGTCTGAAATAAATGACATCACTGGTGTTTGCTTGCAAAGCTTGCCGATATGCTCTGTATGGCCTGAAAACTCATAACCGCTTTTAGTGATCGCTTCCTTATTCACTGGTCCGGTAATACAGCCTGAAAAATGACCGGACAGACAACCCCCTACTGCAGCATCTATAAGGGATAGAACATATGAACCATTCTTTGAATTCATTACTCCTGGCGTAACGTTTTCATTCAGCTTAAAATTTTTTACCAGAAGGGTATTTTTCTGAATTTGTGAATCCGTCATTGATTCATCAAATTCAATGAATTTAACATCCATTCCGTGCATCTCAGCCCGATCTTTCAGTAAATCAATATTCCCAAATACAACAAATTGATGATTGTCATCCCTGAGGGCAATTTTGAGGCTGATGTCTGGACCAATGCCAGCTGGATCACCCGATGTTACAGCGTATAGTTCTGACATTATTGTACGACTGGGTAATCAGTCAAATGGAAGCTTTTCAACATAAGCTTCATCTCTGAGCTCTCTGGCCCATATTTCTATTTCATCAGAAAGCTTTAGGTTTCTTATTGAAGAAACCGCCTTTCGCCTTTGAACCTCCTCGGTGATGTCATGCGACCTTTGTCCCAAGTATTGAATGATGTGCCATCCGTATCTCGATTTAAATGGGGCGCTGATTTGGTTCATTTCCAATGAGTATGCAATTTCTTCGAACTCTGGAACAAAGAACCCTTTTGGAGCCCAATCCATGTCGCCACCGTCTTGAGCAGAACCTGGATCTTCTGAAACAGCAGAAGCAACAGCACCGAAGTCACCTTCATTAATGATTTGTGTTCGAATGGTCTTTAGTTTTTCCTCAGCTGCAGCATCATCGAGTATCTCATTTGTTTTAATGAGTATATGCCTCACATTGATCTGCTCTTCGATAACTGGATCATTGCCTTTGATGCCATTGATCTTAAGCAGATGGAAGCCGCTGGAGCTCTGAAACGGCTGAGACAGTTCACCAATTTTACTGCCACCGATTGCCAATAAGAATATTTCAGGTAAATCACCGCCCTTCATCCATCCGAGACGACCTCCATTCGAGGCTTGTTGTCCTTCAGAAAAATCCCTAGCTACAGACTCGAAAGATTCTCCTTCTTCGATTCTTGATCGAAGATCATTGATCATTTCTTGTTTTCTGTTGATCTCGCCTTGTCCAGACCGGCTTGTCAGCGGAAGCAAAATATGTGAAAGATCAAAATCATATGCTTTTTGGTCTTCTTCTTTTTGTAAAATAAGATAACTATTAAGTTCACTTTGCGAAACAGAAATTCTTGAAGACACTTCACGCTGTCTCAACTCATCCAATGTGATTTGCTGCTTTAGTTCATTTCTGTATTTGAAGTAATCCACACCTTCTGCTGCCAATACCTCAGGAAACTCCTCAAAAGTAACATTGTTGTTTAAGGCAACATTATTGATCGCAGCATTCAACCCCTCATCGGATATAGCAATCCCATACCTTTCCGCTCTTTGTAGCTGGATTCTTTGCAGAATCAATCTTTCAAGCACTTCTTCTCTAAGTTGTCCAATCGGAGGTTGCTGTGCACCTTGTCTTTCAATATTTCTAATCACCATTGTGACTTGATCTTCAACTTCACTTCTGAGAACAACACCGTCATTCACAATGGCAGCAATCCCATCAATAAAATCACCGGTGCCTCCAATGTCTCGAGTCTGTGTAACACCTTGGTTTGATTGCAAGATGAGAATAAGAATTATTAATTTTAGTTTTCTAATCATTTCTGAAAACAAATTATGATTCATCGAATGCAAAAATGCCATCTTCAAAGATTCTATTTATAGGTGTTCCAAATTCACCAAGACCTTTGAGCATGAATTGAATCGAGAATGAAGTGTCTGTTTCGCCATTTCGATAGATGAGATGCTTTCTAGAAACTGCAGCTATGCTCCAACAACAAGTTTCATAATTGAGTCCAAAGAATTGATCAATGGTTTTCCTATCCTTGATTGAATATTTATAGTGACCTATGAAACTCCATTGATCTCTAATAGGCCATGAGAATGAACCATGAAGTTGCTTGATGTTTTGTTTTCTAAAACGATAAGCCAAATTCAATCGCTTCAATTTATTGTCTTTATACTCGATGCCTATTTGGCTTCTTTGCATTTCATCGATATCAGAGTCCCAGTAGTGATCAAGTTTTAAGTTCAGCGATTCTGACATCGCAAAGTCAAGTGAGGCAAGATTGGTCAATGAGCCAGAATTTCTCATCGAATAGTCAGACATACCAACCTTTTCATCTTTTAAATGCAATGTCTGGCCAAGTGTAAATTTAAAAAAATCTTTGCCAGATTGAACATGCGTTCTTTTGGCAACTAAGCCGTAACTGATTTTGGATGTGTCACCGATTCGATCATTGCCTAAGAATCGATTTTCATTAAAGAGTTGGAAATAATTGAAGTCCGGCACGAGTGTGTCAATCAAAGGAAAGTCGCTTTGATCTTTATATGGAATATGAACCGCCATGACACGAGGTTGAAGTGAATGACGCGTTTCACCATCATTTGAAATTCTTATGAGATTTGCTGTTATATCGAGACTGTATATCGGGAGGGTTCTTTTGGCATTTCCTTTAAAATCACTAGGATTTAATCCTATAGAATCAGGTTTAAATTTTGCATAATCAATGCCAATCGATGGCTTCACTTTAATGCCACTGAAATCAAATAATTTTGACAGAGTCGCACGGTTCCTTATTCTTTTTCCGCTTTCATTTTGGAGTGAATCAAAAGAAATAAGTTCAGCATCCACATCGAGATTGATGTTTGAATCTTTGGCTTGCCAGTTTCCATTGAAATTCAAAAATGGTTTAAGTCGATGGGGATCATTTTGAGGGCAAACATCGATCGCAAGGCATTTGGGTTGATTATCCAGCATTTGATAATTGGTCATCCCGAGATTCATGAGCCAGTTTTTACCATATGATTTAAACACAATATCTCTGGTTAGATGAGTTCGGCTGCTTTCGTTGGTGCTCTGACTTAAATCCTCAAAATAATTTTGATCAGATGCATACTCACCGGTTATTGCAATTTGTGTATTCCGCGATGGATTAAATTGATAATTTATTTTTGAATAAGTTCGATCATCATTGAGCACATTATCAGAAGGCAGATGGTTGAGCTCTATAAAAGCCTTTTGATTTGGCGTGAGGAATCTGAGTTCAGACTTTAGATCAGTCCCTCTTTTTTTCATCCAGTTGACCGTTGTTTTAAGATCAATATTGGGTGCAATATTCCAATAATATGGAATCTCAATTTCAACACCTCTTTTTGAGGAAGAGCCGAAGCTGGGAATTAAGAAACCTGATTTTCTATCCTCATTGGTGGGAAAGGTAAGCTTAGGCAGAAAAAGAATTGGTATATCCTTAAAACGAAGACCAATATTTTTTGCTACACCTTCGACCTCGGTAATGACAATCTCATCGGCAACCAATTCCCAAGATTGATCCAATTGATTGCAGGTGGAATAGGTTGGATTAATTAAGGTGTATTCATTACCTTGTTCTATTCTGAATTCTTCGCTGCTTCCTCTTGCCGGGATAGCTGGAAAAAAATACTCGGCATTTTTTAAAGTAGCCGTTTCATCATCGGTATTGATCTGTGCTTGCTGTCCTTCAACAAAAAGGTTTGGATTCTCAAGCGTAACTCCTTTGCTTACTGTAATTAAGCCGCCACTCTCATCATAAACAGCTTGGCCCGCAGTAATGATATTCATGCCTGAGGTGATTCGTATTTCATTGGTAGATTTTGACTCGTTATTCGAGTCATCGGACGCATCAAGGGATCTTAAATTATTCAAACCATTTATGAGGCAGGTATTTTGTGCATAACCCATTTCTCCCATACCAGAGAACATAAAAGCAAATATCATTAAGATACAAGCCTTCCGTTTTTTTATGCAAAGATCGATCCAATCCATTTCAAGCAATTTTATCTGATCTGTACTAAATTTACTGACCTTTCTCCCTTATCAACTGGTTTATAATGAATTGAAAAATATTTTATTGAACGAATCATTTGAGCAAAGAAATTAATAAATGGCTGTCCTCTCTAGAGGACTATTCTTTCTCTGATATTCAGCGAATTAATTCTGATGCCAGTTTTAGGAATTACTTTAGGGTCACTGATGACCGGAAGGGCTCATTTATTGTTATGGATTCTGACCCCAGCTTAGAAAACAATGAACAATTTCTTTATGTAGCAGATCTTCTAAATAAGATATCAATGCCAATCCCAAATATTCATCACATCGATGATTGTGGCAGATATTTTTTAATCAGTGATCTTGGCACAAAGACGCTTTATGACCATAGGAGAGAGAACCATTTCTTAGACTTTTATGATCGGGCTATAGAGCTATTGGTGTCGATGCAGATCAATGGTGAAAGCCTTAAAATACAGCTGCCAAATTATGACGATGCTTTGCTCTATTCTGAAATGGAGCTATTTAAGGAATGGTTTTGTTTTCATGAACTCGGATTGAGTGTTCAAAAGATTGAAAAGATTGATTTCGATACGCTCTTTATGCAATTGATTCAGAGCGCAAGCAATCAAGAGAGGGTTTTGGTTCATCGGGATTATCATTCCAGGAATATTATGATTTCAGATAATGATGAAATGGGGTTCATTGACTTCCAAGATGCTGTTTCAGGGCCAATCACGTATGACGTTGTTTCATTGCTCAGAGATTGCTACATCAAGATTGAACCGGAACAAATGAAAAACATGCTAAGAATCTATTACGATCATTTGATCAAAAACCATATGACGAATAAACCGCTCAGTGAATTCATCGTGGATTTTGATTTAATGGGTATTCAGAGGCACCTAAAGGCAATCGGAATCTTTTCAAGATTGAAACACAGAGACAAAAAGAATAACTACATCAATGATATTCCTCTGACAATGAGCTATTTGAAGCATCTGAGTAATCAATATGAGAGCCTTAAAGATGTTTTGATTCAATTAAAGCTAAAGTGACAGAAATGAATGCAATTATACTTGCCGCAGGAAAAGGAGAGAGATTAAAGCCTCTTACAGATACGGTCCCAAAACCATTGATTGAGGTATCTGGAAAAACTCTGCTGGAGAGAAACATCAATCGTCTCTTCGAATCCGGAGTCAGAAACATCATTATCAATGGCTCCAAGATGGGAGAAAAAATAGAATTATTTCTCGAAAAATATCAGCAATCAGTCATGAATATTGAGTTCATCAATGAAGGAGAGGAGCCACTAGGCACTGCGGGAGCAATTTTTAATATCATTGATGTTGACCTAATCAATGAAGATCAATTCTGGGTCATCAATGCTGACATTATGACAAACTTTAGTTTTAAAAGTATTTCTTTGAAACCAGGAATTATGGGCCATGTTGTTTTGGTTCCAAATCCTGAACACAACCCAAATGGCGATTTTTGTCTTGATGGAGATAGAGTTACCATTTCTAATAATCAGCGATATACTTTCAGTGGAATCAGTTTCTTTTCTATCGACTGTTTCAAACAGTCATCTAAGAGGTATTTTTCACTGGCAGATTTATTAAATGAGTATATCGATAAAAAGATGGTGACAGGCGAGCTATTCGAAGGAGATTGGTTAGACGTAGGAACTTTCGATAGATTGACTCAGGCTGAGAAAATTTGTACTAAAAAAAGCAATGAATAAAAAAAAGAAAAAAAATTCAAGAACAATACTTGCTCATTCAGGAAGATCAGAAGATTATGCAAGAGGAGCGGTTAATATACCCCCATATCGATCTTCAACGGTTCTATTCAAAACATTGCAGGAATATAAAGATTGGGATCATGAGTATGCAACGTATCGATACGGACGTCTTGGTTCACCCAATAGTCTTGCATTGGAGGAGGCTTATACTGAGCTCTCTGGTGCATATCGATCAATCGCAACCAATTCGGGCATGTCTGCAATCAATATTGCAATCAGTGCCTTCATGGAGAGTGGCAGTCATGCTCTCATTACAGAAGGCGCCTACGAACCCACTGCAGAACTCTTTTCAGGGCATTTATCAAAATTTGGTGTTGAATATGATTTTATTTCACCAACCATTGGTGAGGAGATCATCGATTTAATTAAACCGAATACTAAAATTATTTATCTTGAGGCGCCGAGCTCAAATACATTTGAGGTATTGGATGTGAAAAGGGTAATCGATGCAATCAGAAAAAAATCCAAAGAGATCGGTCATGAGATAGTAATTCTATTTGACAATACATGGGCTGGACCTCTTTATTTCAGAACTTTTGAATACGACATTGATGTGGAAATTCAAGCAGCGACAAAATATGTTGTCGGGCACTCTGACGCAATGCTTGGGATTGTTGCATGCAATGAGAAAACTTATTTAAAAATAAAGAACTCAGCAAGAAACCAAGGAATTTGTGCCGAACCCGATGCCTGTTATCTAGGCTTGAGGGGTCTGAGAACAATGGCCGTTAGAATGGAAGCGCAATTTGAAAGTGCCATGCAAATTGCGAATTGGTTGGATTCAAATCCAATGGTTGAAAAGGTCTTATTTCCTCCATTGCCAAATTCTGAGCACTATGAAAACTGGAAAAAATATTTCACGGGCGGAGGAAGTCTGATGTCCGTCATCTTGGATAAAAAATATGAAGATGAAGATTTGGAGAAATATTTTGATGGCATGGGGATCTTTTCCATGGGGTACAGTTGGGGAGGTTTTGAATCACTAGCAACGCCTGTCAGAATCCAAAAAGAGAGGAAATCATCCCTGGATCAATTAAAAAATACAATTGTCAGGATTCATGTAGGCCTTGAGGATCCAGAGGATCTGATTTCAGATTTGGATTCAGCTTTCAAGAGGTTATGAGAATCTGACTTTAAAACTCCAGCAATAGATTTTTTTCTATTTCTTCGACCATCTCAGCTCGGCTAACAGATATACCCAGTGAGCGAATATCAATTGCTCGATGATCCGGATTTCCACAAATCACAATTTCGTTCCAAGCATCTAGATTCATGCTGTGATTGATTGCTGCTCCATGATAGCTTCCTTTTTTTGTTATTTTTAATCCAAAACTTGCCAATTTAAGATTATCAAGAAAGATTCCATCTTCATCTTCATTTAAAACCGCATCTTTACAATAATTCTTGACGGTTTTGTATATTGCTGACTGGAATTTAGCGATGAATTCTTTGGGCTTCATGGAAGCTCTATTGAAGTCCATTAAGATGTATACAACCATTTGTCCGGGACCATGATATGTTATTTTCCCACCTCGATCGCTTCTCAATGTTGGATGAGACAAGTGATCAGGCATCTTCTTTGGATCGGTGCTGACACCATATGTGTAAACAGATTCGTGTTCTAGAATCCATACCTCATCGTTTGTTTCAGGTTGGCGCTCATCGGTGAATGCTTTCATTCCAATAGCGATCTCTTCATACTTCCTGAGACCTAAATCTCTGAAAATGATTTTCTTTTGCTTAATCAGATCTTTAAATCATTCAAATAGAAGCAATGCAGAATCATATAACCATCCCCACAAACTGTCTTCTTCTATAATTTTACCAGGGAAGAGGTCAGTCTCAGCAATGACCTTTCCTTCTAGCTTCATCGTGAGCTTTCCAATGGGTTGATCCAATGGAATTGGCGCTATTACTGGCCCAAAGACTTCAATGGATGACTCTATCTCATCATACATCCCTTTCGCTATGGTTAATTCCACTTCTTCTTTGGCCACCATCTCTACAGAGTCTGAAGCTCCTTTCCACACTTGAGCTTCACCGTAATTTGTTCCAGCTTCAATGATCGTTCTCTCTTCAAAGAATCGAAAACCATAATTCAATAATGCAGTTGCAGCATTGTTTCTTTCATCGCTTGATTTTGCTCCGGTTACAACTGCGATTAAGCGAGTGTCTTCCCTCTGAGCAGTGGCCACAAGACAATAACCTGCTGACTTCGTGTACCCCGTCTTCATTCCATCAACCGACGAGTCTCTCCTCAATAATCTATTTCTATTGTATTGAACAATTGGCTTTCCTGTTTTGAGGTCTTTGGCTTGATCAAACTGATAAGTTTGCTGTGAATAATAATGAAAGTGTTCAGGGAACTCATCGATGATCCTTCCAGCCAACATGGCAATATCCAGTGCTGAAGAAAAGTGCTCTTCATTCTCCAGTCCACTTGAATTAGTGTAATTTGTATTTTTCATGCCGAGTGCTTCCGCATACATATTCATGTATATTGCGAATGTTTCTTCATTGCCTGCAATGTGTTCAGCCAAGGCAACACTGGCATCATTTCCAGATATTATAATCATGCCTTGAATCAGATCTTCTACTGTCACATCCATATATTGATTCAGGAACATTGTTGATCCACCAACAGACATTGCATAATCACTCACCCTGACCGGATCGCCCATTGCAATTTGCTCTTCTTTGATGGCATGGAAGACGGTATAAGCAGTCATGAGTTTTGTAATGCTTGCCGGCTTAATTTGATTCGTCTCTTCTTCACTGGCAATTATTGTTCCTGTATTCGGATTGTATAAAACATAGCTCTCGACCTTAATTTCAGGCGGCTTGGGAACAATTACGATCGAATTTGCAATCGGAGCAAAAACAATGACGATTAGACAATTTAATATTTTAAGAGACGTTTTCATGTGCTATTGGTACAAAAGAATCAAAACTCTTCAATTTTTTTCAACAATAACATAAAAGTAATCTTTTAGGTATGTGGAGAATATCTCTCAGTTTGATATTAGATTAATATCAAGCGACAAAGAACTGAGCTTTCTAATGGCTTCTTCATATTCTTTTGATGTTTTCACAGGACCAACTCTGACTCTGTGGAAGGTTTTTCTTTTTGATCGAACTTTTGAGATAAAAACTTTCTTTACACCTAGACTCTCAATTTTATTTTTAAGTGAGCTTGCTCCGAGTGAGTCACTGAAAGCGCCAACCTGAAGTGTGATGCTTCTTTTGTTTCTGTTTACAATTTTCTCAAACAGACTGAGTGAAAAGATGGATTTGTCATTCTCTTTAAAGAAATTTGCTGCTTCAGCTTCACTGACTGTGTAAATTCTGACGGGGGATGTGCCACTTTCGAGCATGTCGATTTTTTTAGCAGCTGCATAGGATAAATCAATCAACCGATCGTCAATAAATGGCCCTCTATCATTGACTTTGACGATCACTGTTTTTCCGTTCGTTAGGTTTTGAACTTTGACGTATGAGGGTAGTGGAAGCGTTTTATGAGCGGCGGTGAAATCATACATATCATACTCTTCACCACAAGCAGTCTGTTTTCCATCAAAGTCAGAGCCATACCAAGAAGCAGTGCCTCTTTTTTTATAACCTCGACTGGAAGAAAGTGTCCTATATCTTTTGCCATCAATCTTATAGCGTTGCCGTTTATCACGCTTGATTGTGCATGCATCATTCAGAATTGAAGTGATTTCTTGTTCCGACAGATTGAAGGTTTTGTCTTCTTGAAGTATTGAGCATCCAGAGATGGTCAGTGTATAAGTGAATAATATAAAAAGTAATTTCTTCATAAATATTAATCAATTCAGATAACTTTCAATTGCCTCTCCTAGTTGAATGACAACCAATGCATACATAACATTTCTATTATAAGTGGTTATGACATAAAAGTTATGATGTCCAATGTATGAATCATCCTTAATATTTGCAGCATCCAATTGGATTAATTGTGCTACATCATCNGGATTAAAGCCATTAATCTCAATGCCTTCGTTCAGAAGATCCTGAACTGTTGATGTCGGCTTGATTGTTTTTGATGCCACTATCGATGATGGTAATTTATTTNTGGNGTAACGACTGTATATCGCTTNNGATGAATCCCATCCATTTTGCTTTAAATAATTACCAATGCTCATGAGCACATCATCCCAGCTATTGAAGAGGTCAATTTTCCCATCGGCATTGCCATCAACAGCATAGTTTCTATAGCTCGATGAAATGAATTGAGATGCTCCCATAGCGCCAGCATAAGAGCCCTTGATTTCTAGGATTGGAAGATTTTCTTCTCTAGAGAGATAGAAAAGATTGATCAATTCGCTTCTGAAAAATTTTGCTCTCGGTGGGTAACCNGTTGCAAGCGTATACAATGAATCCATTACTTTATAACTTCCTTGAATTCTTCCNAAATATGTTTCAACACCCAATATTCCAAGCAAGATNTTTCTTGGNACCCCCATTTCTNTTGCAGCAAGATCAATGATCTCTTCATGCTGTTTTGCAAAGAGGACTCCTGCAGCAGTTCTTTTTTTAGTTACAAATATATTTCTATACTCCGGCCAAGATTTTGTTCTTTCGGCAGGTTTTGATATTGATTCAATCAGCTCAGGCAAATATTTTGTATTGTTAAAGATATTCAGCACNTATTGTTCATCGAAACCGTGCTCTTGAATCAATTCATCAATTAGAAGACTCTTTTCNCTTTCTTGATTTGAGGATGCAANCGATGGNTGAANATTAATGATAAGAGCCGATAAGATGACTANGTGTTTTATTCNATGAATCATTTTTAAATCCCTATCTTGGTATTAAACGTTTATGTGTTTGCAANGACATCAGTATCCCNAGNCTTGCCATTAAGGTGAGGCTNGAGGTACCNCCTTTGCTGATCAACGGCAATGGAACACCAACAACTGGGAGTAGTCCAGTTGTCATACCAATGTTTACAAAAACATATATGAAAAATGTCAGGCTGATGCTTGAAGCGACCAACCTCGAGAATAGATCATCTGAATTGATTGCAATCAATAAGCCTCTTCCTACAATAAATAGATAAATTAATATTATTAAGAGAACACCAATTAATCCAAATTCTTCTGCCAATATTGAGAAGATAAAATCAGTTGTTCTTTCCGGTAAAAAATCCAATTGCCCTTGAGTGCCATTCAGCCAACCCTTNCCAAATAANCCNCCAGAACCAATGGCAATTTTTGATTGAATAATATGGTATCCAGCGCCAAGAGGATCCTTCTCTGGATCAAGAAAAGTCAGAACTCTTTGTTGCTGGAATGGATGAATTGTTTTCCAAATAAATGGAAGGCACCCTAAAAAAAGAATGATTGCTGAAAAAAGATAGCGTTTTTTTATACCGGATAGAAAAACGATGACCAAACCTGAAAAGGCAATTAAAACAGATGTTCCAAGATCGGGTTGTTTGAAGATCAGTGCAGTGGGTAAGAGCACTAGAACAAGAGACGCCATAATNTTTGCATTATTCAATGGGATTGAGCCAGATGCTATATATCTAGCAACCACCAATGGCATTGCAATCTTGAGNAATTCTGATGGCTGAAATGATATCCCTATATCAATCCATCGAGTTGCATTGTTTCTGGTTTCTCCAAAGAAGAAGACCGCGATCAGTAAGACTAGGCAAATCCCATATAGCCATGGAGATATTCTTGANTAAAAGAGAGGGCTAAATTGGGCAGCCGTGATCATAGCAATAACCGAAAGGCCAATTCTTNCTANATGGGATGTAAGAAAAGCTTCATTGCCNTTGGAGGCTGAAAAGATTGCAATTGCACTGATANAGCTTGCCAAAAGAACTGCTACCAACAAAGGCAAATCAATATGAAATTGATGCATCAATCCNTCTCTTGATTGAATTCGCCAAGTTTCAATTTGATTCATCAACTTTTTTGCCTCCAAGTTCTCTGAATTTATTGAACATTTGTNTAGCTACTGGGGCTGCNGCGACTCTGCCGCCTCCGCCATTTTCTACGATTACAGCAATGACTATTTCAGGATCATTTATAGGTGCAAAACCAATAAATAGACCATGATCTTTTAATTCTTCAGGCACATCATTTCCAGAGCGCTTATCCATATTGAATACTTGTGAAGTGCCTGTTTTGCCTGCAATATCAGAATTTTCAGGAAATACTCCGTAAGCAGTGCCTCTTTTTTCATTNACAACTGCNTTCATCCCCTCAAATACAACATCCCAGTATTCGTTATCAATATTCATAAGATGATCAATTCTCTCCGATTGAGTTGATAGAGGTTCACTGGAATTGTTCAAATTGATTTGTTTTAAAATATGAGGCTTATAGGCATATCCTCTATTTGCAATNATTGATGTNGCATAAGCCAATTGAACCGGGGTCGCAAGCATATACCCCTGACCAATTCCAGCGATCACTGTTTCACCTAGATACCAGTTTTGATTCTGTTTTGATGAGAAGTTATTTCTTTTCCATTCTTGATTTGGCACTACACCTGCTTTCTCTGAGCCTAAATCTAATTTTGTTTCTTCACCTAGGTTAAACTTTTTCAGAAATGCACTCATTCGTTCAATGCCCATCTCGACTGCCGATTCATAAAAGTAAACATCGCAGGAGGCTTGGATTGCTCTTTTGGTGTTCACGGAGCCATGCACTGCCCAATCTCCAAAAGGTCTTGAGTAATTTGGGAGTCTAAATTCTCCTTCACACGTATGAAAATGTTCTGAGTCAACAATGCCCATATCAAGTGCACCGAGTGCTAACATTGGTTTTACGGTAGAACCAGGAGGATATTGTCCAGCTATTGCACGATTAAATAATGGCCTCTTTTTATTATTGCTTAGTTTTCTGAATTCAGATTGAGAGAGCCCAAGACTGATTGCTGTTGGATCGAAAGAGGGCACACTGATCATTGCTAGAATTTCTCCATTCCTTGGATCCATTGCCACAACGGAACCCTTTTTCCCTTCCATGGAATCATACGCGGTCTTTTGCAGCTCACTATTTAGAGTCAATACGATATTATTGCCCGATTCAAATGCCTCTTTCTCAATTTCATCCATGACGCGACCCCTGACATTGACCAGGAGTTTTTGTTTGCCAGGAATCCCTCTCAGTATGTGCTCATATTCTCTTTCAATGGCTGATTTGCCAATTTGCTCTTTGCCTGTATAAAAACTTGGATCAAATCGTTGGTAATCATTGCTAGAAATTGAGCCCATATAACCAACGACATGAGCATATATTTCGCCTTGGGCATAATTACGAGTGAGCCTTGATTTGATATCAAAACCTTTCAGTAGCATCCTGTTGTTTGCAAATCTCGCCATTTGCCGCTCATTCAAGTTTCTTTTAATGACGATGCTTTTGAATTGATAGTTCCTTTGCTTTTGGATCCTTCCCTTAATGATTGGGATTTCATCAACACTGAGGATGCCTAGGTCTTTGAGATTCAATAATGAGTTTTCAAGTTCTATCACTTGCTCTGGAATCATCTCCAACTGAAATTTTGGTAAATTTTCTGCAATTATTTGATTGTTCCTGTCATAAATCAATCCTCTGGGAGCAGGGATTGATTGAGTCCTCAGAGTATTGTTTATAGAGCGAAGGCTGAGTTCATCCGTCTCAATAACCATGAGGTAGACTAATCTTGTAACAATCAGTCCTCCTAATAAAAGTATTGCTAGAGATGAAAATAGAATCCGATTCAGGAAGACAGATTTTTCTGCCTCTTGTGTTTGAGTAGATTTGAAGTTAACCATCAATCTTCAATGAAATAGTTTTGAAGGATTTCAGTCATTCTCATGAAGATTGGCCAGATAAGAGCAGCAATAAATATACTCAGCCATTCTTCAGTTACAAAGAGCATCCGACCACTAAATCCCCTAATCCATAGCGATATTAGATTTCCAAAAGAAAGGAAAAATAGAGTCACAATCATAAGCTGCCAATCAGGATAGACTCGAACCTGAAATCTGAATCGGTAGGATAAATAACTGATGATAGACAGGATCAAAGCGTTCTCTCCCAGTAACCCTCCTTGAAGCAGATCCAGTAAAAGACCGATGGTCCATGCAGCAATCACTCCCATTAATGAGACATTCATCATTGAGAAAAATATGATTGCAAGGGAGACCCATTCGATTCTGATTCCATGAAAAAATTCTGGCAGAGGCATTATNGTCATCATGGTTGTTAGGAGCATGATTGACCACACAAAAATGAGATTGTTCAGTCTCTTATTCATCCTGACTGACCTCAGTTTGAATGACCCATATCTCATTAATGATTTCGAGATTTGCAAAAGGCGATAGGCCGATGGTTAGAAAATTCTCGCCTTCTTTTCTCATAACTACCGATATCTCCCCAACGGGAAACCCTTCTGGATATCTATTACCCAAACCCGAAGTGATGACAGCGTCACCTTTCAGTGCTTTTGAGTTTGTTGGTATTGATTTGATCTCTAGTTGATTTTTATTACCCATTCCATATGCTATGGCTCTTTCGCCTGTATTTGTAATTTCAATTGGAATTGCGTGCTCTAGGTCTGAGATAAGTAAAACCTCTGATGAAAATACTTGATCTCTAATTACATGGCCAATGATTCCATTTGGATCAGCCACAGCATCACCAATTTTGACTCCATCATTGCTTCCTTTGNTTATTATGATTTGGTGCCTATCTTGAACCGTACTCGATGCAATAATGTCAGCAAATAAGAAATTCTTTTGCCTGTTTGGAAATGAATCAAGGAGTTTATAAAGCCTCTTGTTCTCAGAGTCCAATTTATACACTTCCTGCAAGTCTGATTTCAGCTGAATGTTTTCCTCCTTCAGTCGTTTATTCTCATCGATGATCAAGGATCTCTCTGAAAGACTTACGCGTAATTCTTGAAGGGTATTTTTAGGAAGATTGACCACATACGTTATGGGATATGCGGCTACCGATAGATATGTTCTTAGAGTTTTTGTATACCCGTCCTGAGAATCTTGATACATCAATACACAAGAAATAATGATCAAAAAAATCAAGCGATAGGGTGAATAATTTTTTTCGTAACGATGGATTCTCTGCCCTGGATTGATTGCCATAGTAATCCGCTATCGCTAGGCTTAGGTTAGTTCGAAAAAGTCCGCCCCTTGTTCGTCGAGGATATCTATAATCCTTCCCCCGCCCCTTGCAACACAAGTTAAGGGATTCTCAGCAATTAAAACTGGCAATCCAGTTTCTTCAGCCAAAAGCTTCTCTATGTTTTGAAGAAGGGCGCCGCCTCCTGTCAGAACGATTCCTCTTTCTGCTATATCGGAACCAAGCTCAGGTGGGGTTTGTTCGAGAGCTGATTTTAGAGCATTTGCAATTGCTTGGAGTGGTTCTTGCAAGGAGTCTAAGATCTCATTGCTATTCAATGTAAAAGTTCTTGGTACTCCTTCTGACAAATTTCTTCCTTTTACTGAGATTTCACTCACCGTATCACTTGGATATGCGCTTCCAATCTCATGTTTTATTTTTTCTGCTGTTGCCTCGCCGATGAGAATTCCATAATTTCGTCTGATGAAGTTAATGATTGCCTCATCAAAAGTGTCTCCACCAACTTTGACTGAATTTCCATAAACGATGCCATTCAATGAGAGAACCGCAATTTCAGAAGTGCCACCACCAATATCGACAACCATTGAGCCCCTTGCTTCATGAACAGGAAGACCAGCACCTATTGCTGCAGCCATAGGTTCTTCNACTAGAAATACTTTTCTTGCACCAGCACCTTCGGCTGATTCTCTTATTGCTCTTCTTTCAACTTGAGTTGATCCATATGGTACACATACCAATACTCTTGGATTAGGNCTAAAAATTCTGTTTCCGTGCGCTTTNTTTATGAACGCTTGCAGCATTGCCTCGGTGACAATGAAATCAGCAATAACTCCATCCTTTAATGGCCTGATTGCTTCAATGCTTCCAGGCGTTCTTCCAAGCATTGCTTTTGCATCAGTGCCCACTGCCACGACAGTTTTTGTGGGTTTGCCGTTTTCGCTACGAAGAGCTACTACCGATGGTTCATTGAGTACAACACCCTTACCCTTGGCATAAACCAGCGTATTCGCTGTGCCAAGATCGATCGAAAGATCATTCGAAAAATATCCAATAATACTCTTAAGCATTTCCTACTTGAAAAAAAACTGAGACAATCTACATACTCTAACAACCTGTATGATTTTGAGCAACAGGAAGTTATCATTAGTATTATTATTTACCCGACCGTTATGAGCATTAAAAAATCAGACATTGAGCACTTATGTAACCTCTCAAAATTAAATTTAGATGAGGAGGAGAAATCCCTTTTTTTAAATCAAATGAAATCTATCTTGGAAATGATCCAGGAGCTTGAAGAGGTTGATACCGGTGATATTGTTCCGATGGCGCATCCGTTGCAAATGAGCCAAAGACTTAGAGAGGATGAAATCACGGAATCCAATGAACGAAATAAATATCAAAAGAATACAGATTCTGCAGAAGATGGTTTTTATAAAGTGCCTAAAGTAATCGATTAATGAAACGTCACACCGTAAAAGAGCTTCAAAATATGCTTGCTGATCAATCAATTTCTAGTGAGGAAATTCATCAGATATATCTAAATCGAATCAAGTCAATGAATGATTCAATCAATGCTTTTATATCGATTGAAAGTGATGAGATCTCACTGAGCTCTGAGCAGAAGAACTCAGAGATAAAGGGAATTCCTTATGCCCTAAAAGATATCTTTTGCAGTGAAGGAGATAAAACAACCTGCGGATCAAAGATGCTTGCTAATTTCGTCTCTCCTTATGATGCAACTGTTGTTAGGAATTTAAGAGAAAAGGGCACGGTTATCTTAGGCAAGACAAACATGGATGAGTTTGCAATGGGATCTTCGAATGAAACAAGTTTTTATGGAAATGTTCTTAACCCATGGGATGAGGAGAGAACACCCGGTGGTTCTTCCGGAGGTTCTGCAGCTGCTGTCGCTGCTGGCATGGCCCCGATCGCACTCGGAACAGACACAGGCGGTTCCATAAGACAGCCCGCTGCTTTGACAGGTATCACTGGCCTTAAGCCCACCTATGGGAGATGCTCAAGATTTGGGATGATTGCATTCGCTTCAAGCCTCGATCAGGCAGGGATATTATCGATTTCAGCAGAAGACGCAGCAATTTTTCTGGAGCACATGGCAGGCTATGATCAGAAAGATTCAACTTCTTCAATCGAAGAAGTTCCAAAATATACTGAGTTTTTAAATAATGATCTAACTGGAAAAGTTGTTGGCCTACCTAGGGAATTCTTTGATGGAAGTCTAGATTCAAAATATCAAACACTGGTGACTGAATCCATTCATGAATATGAAAAAATGGGCGTTCAGTTTAAAGACATCAGCCTGCCAAACATTAAATACTCTGTGCCGACATATTATGTTGTGGCGCCTGCAGAATGCTCATCCAATCTTGCTAGATACGATGGTGTGCGATTTGGACATCGATCATCTGAGGGTACTGATTTAGATTCTTTTTATAAGCAAACCAGAAAGGAAGGATTTGGGCCGGAAGTTAAGAGAAGAATCATCACTGGCACATATGTTCTTTCTGCAGGGTATTATGATGCGTATTATCTCAAAGCACAGAAAGTAAGGCAGCTTATCAATCAGGATTTTTTGAATGCATTTGAGGAGGTTGATGTCATCATGGGTCCTACCACCCAACAATCAGCATTCAAGTTGGGAGACAAGTTGGATGATCCGGTCAGCATGTATATGAATGATATTTATACAATCTCATCAAATTTATCTGGTGTTCCTGCAATCTCACATCCAATCGGATTTGTAGATAACCTTCCATTCGGCTTGCAAGTCATAGCGCCACACTTTATGGAGCATGATTTATTAAATATTGTTCATCAGTATCAGATGTCAACTGATTGGCATCTCCAAACACCCAATTTATGCAGAGAATTTGACTGATGAGTTGGGAAACTGTAATTGGTCTCGAAATTCATGTTCAGCTGAACACTAACAGCAAGATTTTTTCTGGCGCATCCACTTCGTATGGTTCTGAACAAAACACGAATACATCGCTTGTTGACTTGGGCTATCCAGGAGTATTGCCAGTTTTAAATAAGGATGCAGTCATGATGGCCATAAAATTTGGTCTCGCAATCGATGCAGAAATCAGTCGAAGATCAATTTTTGCAAGGAAAAACTATTTTTATCCCGATTTACCAAAGGGATATCAAATCAGTCAATATGAATTACCGATCGTGCAGGGTGGTTCTTTGGAAATTAAATTGAATGATGGAACAAAAAAGGTAATTGGCATTACCAGAGCCCACCTAGAGGAAGATGCGGGTAAATCAATACACGATAAGTTTAATAATGAAACAGCGATTGATTTGAATAGAGCTGGGACTCCTCTTTTAGAGATTGTTTCTGAGCCTGATATCAGGTCAGCTGAAGAAGCATCTTCTTACATGCAGCAAATTCATCAACTTGTTAGATATTTGAAAATATCAGATGGGAATATGCAGGAAGGTTCTTTTAGGTGCGACGCCAATGTTTCTGTTCGTCCATCTGGCCAAGCGGAGTTTGGCACAAGGGCAGAGGTTAAAAACATCAATTCTTTTCGTTTTGTAGAGAATGCAATCAACTATGAGGTTGAGAGACAAATTGAACGACTGGAAAATGGAAATGAAATTATTCAAGAAACTCGTCTTTACGATCCAGATAAAGATGAGACACGGCCAATGAGGAGCAAAGAAGAGGCAAATGATTATCGTTATTTTCCAGATCCAGATCTTCTTCCATTGGAAATTGATCAAGAGACCATCGATAAGATTAAAAATCTACTTCCTGAGTTGTTTGAAGAAAAAGTTATTAGATACACTGAAGATCTTAAGATCAAACCAAATGATGCTGAAGAAATTGCTAAGAACATGCAAATTGCAGAGTATTTTGAAGCGACACTAGATCATTTTGACAATGATCCACAATTGGTAACGAATTGGATTTTATCCGAGGTTATCGGTGTTCTTAATAGAGAGAATATAGAAATCAATGCTTTTCAAATTGAGCCAACGCAATTGGCCTCACTTCTTTCAAGAATAGAAGACAACACAATTTCTTCTAAGATTGCGAAAAATCTCTTCAATCAGTTGCTTACTTCTGACGAAACAGTAGATCAAATGATCAAGCAACAAGGACTGGAGCAGATAACAGATGAGGGCTCAATTAATGAATATGTTGCCGAGGTTTTAAATGAGTTCTCAGATCAGAAAGATCAATATTTAGCAGGAAAAGAACAAGTCTTGGGTTTTCTGGTAGGGCAGGTTATGAAACGCACCCAAGGAAAAGCAAACCCCAAAATGGTCAATGAGCTTATTATTAATCAGATCAAGAAGTAATATTGAAAATAGTAACATTTAGGAACATATAAAATCATTTAGAGTATAAATAGATGCAATTAAATGCATATAGAGCAATTATCGTCTTTCTTTATGGTCAAATTCTGAATAATGTTGTGCTTCAAGTCTAAAACAAGCATTGATTCATATGTTTCAGTACCAATGATTGCTTTTATTGCAGTATTCGCCATTAATACACCGATTGTCCCAGCAACTGTTGACAGCACTCCAGCACCATCACAATCCTCTAAGTTCTCATCCATCAAACTATAAAGACAATTCAAACAACGGGCTTTTTGATTGCTATGGTCAAATGCCATGACTTGGCCTTCGAATCTGATTGCCGTTCCAACTACATGACGGATGTTTAATGAATGACATGCCTCATTGATTTGTAACCGAGATGGCAGATTGTCCGTCGCATCGATAACAAGACTACTTTTTTTAATCAGCTCTTTTAAATCTTTTCCCATAAGTTTTTTATTAAATGCAGTGATTCTTGTGTCTGGATTAAACTCAGTCAGAGTTTGTTTGGCAGCCATTGCTTTGTTTTCACCTATCTGATTTGGTTTATATATTATCTGTCTAGGCAGATTGGTTTCATCCACTGTGTCGTAGTCGACTAGATTCATTTTACCTACACCTGCATTACTGAGATACAAACTGCATACCGAGCCTAAACCTCCAAGCCCAAAAATTGTAATTGATGACTCAGAAATCTTATTTTGAGCTTCTGCATCAAAATCATGAAGACTCATATGATTTTGGTATCTCATCTCATTCATCTGTGAACATTCCAAATGTTATTCTTGAAATATTTTGAATATCTTTGCAATTTNTTACTTCTTTNTAGCCAACCTGTTCCATTTCCGTCATACAGTATTCGGCCTGATCATAACCATGTTCTAAAAAGAGCCATCCACCGTTTTTAATGTATGAAGGGCTATTTTTAATTATTATTTCCAGATCACTGGTCCCATTGTTTTTTGAGTAGAGCGCAACATCCGGCTCCATGTCTATACCAAATAATTCTTTATTTGTGAGTTTGCTTTTGTCCACGTATGGAGGGTTACTGATGATTAGATCAAATTTATCATTGTCAATAGTGTCAAACCAGTTTGATAGGATGAAATTTATATCATTGCTATTATGTTTATCGGCATTATTCTTTGCCACTATTAGTGCTTCATGACTGACATCTGTTGCAGTGATGATGGGTTCTCTTAGCTCCTTTGAGAGAACAATGGATATAATCCCGGATCCTGTTCCTAGCTCAAGAATTCTTGGGGACTGATGATTTCCAAGTACCTCAACTGCTTGTTCTATTAATAATTCAGTTTCAGGTCTGGGCACTAAGACTGATGGGTTGATATCAAACTCCATTGACCAGAACTCCTTTTTGCCAACCAAGTATGCAACCGGCATTCCTTTGAATCGAGATTCGATCATTGCTTCAAATTTATTCACAAGCCTTTGACTTACTGTGATCTCATTTGTATGAAATTTAATTGGATTGATTTCAAGCAAATTTGATAGAAGAATTTCTGCTTCTAATCTTGGAACATTTGATACTGATGAAAGTTTTTTTACTCCTGTTTTGATCAATGTTTGTGCATCTTTCAATGACGATCCCTCAATCATCCAGCTGAGCCATCTGTTTTGCAGCATTCTCCTGAACCAGTGTGTCAATCATGGTGTCGAGATCGCCCTCCATAAACTCTGCAAGATTATATTGCGTGAGATTGATTCGATGATCCGTAATCCTGCCTTGCGGATAATTATAGGTTCTAATTCTTTCTGATCGATCTCCACTTCCAACCAACATCTTGCGTTCTTCAGCTTGCTGATCTTGTATTTTCTTTTGTTCCATATCATAGATTTTTGCTTTCAGGAGAGACACCGCTTTTGCTCGGTTCTTGTGTTGAGATCTATTATCCTGACACTCTGCAACAATTCCGGTAGGAATATGGGTTAATCTGACAGCAGAGTCAGTTTTATTGACATGCTGCCCACCAGCACCGGAAGCTCTATATGTATCAACTCGAACATCATTATTGCTGATTTCTACCTCATTCATCTCATCTGCTTCAGCAATGATCGCAACGGTGCAAGCAGATGTATGGATTCTTCCTTGTGATTCTGTTTTGGGAATTCTTTGCACTCGATGAGTGCCTGACTCAAATTTTAATTTTGCAAAGACGCCGCTTCCAATCACTTTTGCAATGATTTCTTTGAATCCACCTTGACCGGTTTCATTTTGATTGAGAATTTCCAACGACCAACTATTTTTTTCACAAAAGCGTGCATACATTCTAAAAACATCACCCGCAAATATTGCTGCTTCATCGCCTCCAGTTCCTGCTCTTATCTCGAGGAAAACATTACTTCCGTCTCTTGAATCACTGCTTAAAAGCATCGGTGTAATCTCATCTTGAATGATTATGAGTTGCTCCGAAATAGAATCAATTTCTTCTTTTGCAAGTTCGCTCATGCTTCCATCATCATCTTTGATGAGTTCCTCAGCCGCTTGTTTTTCTTCTTCCAATGATTGATATTTTTCAAAAAGTACTACGACAGGCTCAATTCTCGAGAATTCCTTAGAAAGCTCGACCATTTTTTTCCCATCTGACTGTATTCCTTCATCTGCCAATTGATTTGCAATAGAATGGTATTGTTCTTGAATGAGCTCTAATTTTTTAACTATGGATCTTTTCATGCTGTCTCAATCTTATACTGACCGGTATTTTATACACAAAATAATTCTTAGGAACGCTATTTTAAAAGCAGGTGCATTTGTAATTTCCGTAATGCTCATTTCTGGATGCGCAACGAATCTTAATCAATCTAATGGACTAAAGATTGATAAGGATTTTCTAAATCAGTCTTTTATCCTTTCGGGATCTATATCAATTCAATCGAAAGATGGTAACTTCATTGGATCATACAAGCTAACGAATGGACTGGAGGAAGCATTCCATGTCAAAGATATTCTCGGCAGGGAAGTTTTTTCACTCAATCCACTGATGACTGATGACATGATCGGTGAAATTGATCAGGAATACATTGAAGTCTATCGATACTTTCAAGATTGGAGAAGCTTCTCATCAATTCTTCTCGCAATTGATGTCAATGATGATCTAAAATCAAATCAAGAATTTTCAATCACTTACAGCGGACATCGTGACATGCAAAACTTTTCTATACCAAAGACAATCAGTGTAATTGGACCTGATTATGAGCTTACATTTACCATTAAAAGCCTCAAAATAATTTAATTAAAACACTCCCATCTTGACACACACGTTCCTCGTCTTCAGAATGACATTTCTGTAACTTATGAAGATTGTTGGGGTGTAGCCAAGCGGTAAGGCAACGGGTTTTGATCCCGTGATGCGAAGGTTCGAATCCTTCCACCCCAGCCACTTTTAGCTGCTTAAAATGACTCAATTGATTGAGGAAAAATGAAAAAAGAAAAACTAGTTCTCTTTGCGGGACCAGCATCCAAAGAGTTGGGCTCTAAAATCGCTAGATACTTGAATGAACCACTAGGTTTTATGCAGGTTGGAGCCTTCAGTGATGGTGAAACCAGTGTTGAGGTCTCTCAGAACATCAGAGGAATGGATGTATTTCTCATCCAATCCACCTATCAACCAGGAAATGAGCATCTCATGCAGCTTTTAATCATGGCGGATGCTTGCAAAAGGGCATCGGCAAACTCAGTGTCTGCTGTAATCCCATATTTTGGCTACTCCAGGCAAGACAGAAGGCCAAGGAATACCAGGGGCCCCGTTTCTGCAAAATTAGTCGCTGACCTGATTGAAACCGCTGACATTAAAAGGGTAATAACCGTTGATCTTCATGCAGATCAGATTGAGGGCTTCTTCTCAATTCCGGTCGATAATATTTACTCTTCAACCATATTGATGAGCGATATGTGGAGACAAGGTTATTCTGATCAAGTGATTGTATCCCCAGATGTTGGAGGCGTTGGAAGAGCGAGAGCTATTGCAAGAAGGCTCGGGAATGCTAGCCTTGCAATCATTGATAAAAGAAGAGAAGCAGCCAATAAATCTGAAGTCATGAACATCATTGGCGATGTCGATCAGAAAACAGCAATCATTTTTGATGACATGGTCGATACTGCCGGCACTCTTTGCAATGCAGCCGCTGCACTCAAAGAAAAGGGTGCATTAAAAACAGTGGCGTACGCTGCACATCCGGTACTCTCAGGGCCAGCAATTGAGAGGATAGTCGATTCTGAGCTCGATGAATTGGTTGTTATAGATACCATACCGCTTACAGAGGAAGCAAAAGATACTGGTAAAATTAGACAGCTCACAATTGCAGAGCTTCTTGGGGAAACAATAGAAAGAATTGTGGCGGATCAATCAGTCAGTTCTCTTTATGCAGAATAGGGTGATTTTAACGTCACTTTTCTCTAGCCACATCGCTTAACTTCGGTTATCATTTCGGACCGTTTTCTAATTAACATATTTGAGGAAGTAAAAATGGCTACAGATTATGATCTGATCACAGTCTCAAGGGAAGATGTCGGCACAAGTCATTCAAGAAGAATGAGACGTGAAGGCATGGTGCCTGCTGTAGTCTATGGTGCTGGCAAAGACAGTGTTAAGGTATCTATTAGCCACAATGAATTACTTAAAAAACTAAGCAATGAAGCATTCCTCAATAGTATTTTGACCATTTCTGTCGATGACAAAGAGGAATCGGTTCTGATCAAAGATGTTCAGGTACACCCTGCCAGAAGACAAGTAATGCATCTGGATCTGCAAAGAGTTCGATCAGACGTTTCAATTAAAGTTTCTGTGCCTCTAGCATTCATTAATGATGATATTGCTGTCGGCGTGAAAATGAGTGGCGGAACAGTGACACCATTGATGAATGAACTCGAAATCAGTTGTCTGCCTAAAGATCTCCCAGAAAGAATAGAAGTTGACGTGGAGGCACTTGAATTGGATGACATGCTTTATCTTGAAGACATTGTCCTGCCAGAAGGCGTAGAGCTCTCGCTGTTAACACAAGAAGAACCCGTTAATGAACCCATTGTCGCAGTCCGATTACTGCAAATCCAAGAAGAACCTGAAGTTGAAGAAATACTAGAAGGCGAAGAAGGCGATGAGGGTGAAGCAGAAGGCGAAGAATCTTCTGAGTCTGAAGGAGCATCTGAGGATAGCCAAGAGGACTAAATGCCCTCTTGTAGTCAATGCGTCCTGCAAACATTATTCCAAAAATTTTTATCGGTCTTGGCAATCCAGGTGATCGATATCAAAACACTCGTCACAATCTAGGTTATCTTTCGCTTGATTGCTTCATGGAGAGGCATCAATTGGAAGGTTTGAGAGACGATAAGAAATCAGACGGATTATTACTTAAATCAGAACTCTTCGATCAAGAGTTTCTGTTGTTTAAATCATCAAGATACATGAATGAGAGTGGTCTTTCGATTAATCGTCTTAGAAAATACCGTAACATCAGCATGCAAGATATTTGCATCATTCATGACGATTTAGATTTGAATATTGGAGAGGTCAGAATTAAATATTCCGGCGGTCATGGCGGACACAATGGTTTGCGTAATATTATTCAAGCATGCGGCACCAATGATTTTATCCGAATTCGAATGGGCATTGGACATCCCGAAAAAGATGAAGTCATCGATTATGTTTTATCCAAGCCCAAGAAAGCAGAAAAAGAAGTTCTAGATCAGTCCACTTATGAAGCAGCTGATGTCATGGATTCGTTGTTGCAAAGAGGTCTAGATGAGACCATGAATCGATTTAACTGATTCTCTTCGCAGCCCTTTTAGTGCCTTCACCCAGCGCTTGTAGTTTTTGTTTGGCCACATCCACAGAGATTGGAGCCATCCCACAGTTTGTGCAGGGTATCAATCGTTCGGCTTCGACATGATCAAGTGCCGAGATAATATTCTTCTCCACTTCTTCGGCAGTCTCAATGTGATCTCCAACAACCGATATAACTCCGGCCATGATCTCTTTATCCGGCAACAATCGCATCAATTCAGGAGGGACGCGTGAACCTGCAAACTCCAATGAGACTTGATCGATATTGCTTTGATTGATTGCTGGGAAGAGGTTCTCATATTGTCTCCATTGGTCGCCCAATGTTTTTTTCCAATTTAGATTTTCCTCTATGCCATAGCCGTAACAGATGTGTATTGCTGTTTTGCATTCAAGACCATCAATGGCGACTTCCATTGCATCCATGCCCCATTCGATGCTTTCCTTCAAGAAACTATTGAAGGCAGGCTCATCAAACTGAATGATATCGATACCTTCATTGCACAATGTTTTGGCCTCATCGTTTAGAAGTTTTGCAAATTCCATGGCCATTTCTGCTTTGTCGGCATAAAATTCATTGGCAATGGTATCCGATATCGTCATCGGTCCTGGAAGTGTGAATTTGGTCAATTTCTCTGTTTTTGATCTCAGAAACTTGGCGTCTTTAGCGTGTATGCTTTCTGATTTCTTCAATGCTTCTGTCACAGTGGGTACTTCTACAACATAACGGTCGTTTCGAATCCCCATTGATGTCTTCTTATCCCAGTTGATTCCTTCAATGGTTTCTAAAAAACCATGCACAAAATGGATTCTAAATTGTTCTCCCTCGGAGATGATGTCTATTCCAGATTGCTCTTGTGCATCGATCCACATTGCTGCTGATTCTTTCTTTTTTTCAGTGAGTGCATCGCCCGAATCCTTCCAAGCAGGCCAGAGTTTTTCAGTTTCAGCCAACCAGCTGGGCTTAGGCAGACTGCCGGCCGTTGCTGCTTTAAATATTTTCGCCATTTCGATGAATATCTTGTTAAACTCCACTCACTTTAAATCGACTATTCAATAAATCAAGGCATATGGGCATCAAATGCGGCATCGTAGGGCTTCCAAACGTTGGTAAATCATCCCTGTTTAATATCCTTTCTGAAGGAAAGGCAGAGGCTGCCAATTATCCTTTTTGCACCATAGAGCCCAATGTTGGGGTTGTCATGGTTCCCGATCCACGACTGGATCAATTGTCTGCTATCAATAATCCGGAAGAAANAATTCCATCCATTGTTGAGTTTGTCGATATAGCTGGATTGGTTGAAGGTGCCTCACAAGGTGAGGGGCTCGGGAATAAGTTTTTGGCAAACATTCGTGAAACGGATGCGATCATCCATGTCGTCCGCTGTTTTGAGGANAAGAANGTCACGCATGTTTCTGATGAGATCAATCCTGTGAATGATTTTGAAATCATNAATACCGAATTGTTGCTCGCAGATATTCAAACGGTCGAGCGAAATCTAGAAAGAGCAGGGAAGCAATCAAAAGCTGGGGATAAGGCGATGTTGGCAAGACATGCCTTTTTGGAAGCTCTTTTGGAGCATCTCAATCANGATCAGCCTGCACGGACATTTACTGTTGGTAAAGACCAAGAAAGCATCATGAAGGAACTGTCTCTCTTGACNAAGAAACCCATGTTGTGTCTTGCAAACATTGATGAGGCGAGCATCNTGGAAGAATCAGAGGGTTTGCAGGCACTGCGGGAGAAAGTAAAGTCAGTTGAAGANGCTGAGCTTCTGAAACTTTGTGTCTCGCTTGAGCTCGAAATCAGTACTCTTGAGCCATCCGAGATGAAAGAGTTNTTGGATGAACTGAANCTTGAAGAGCCTGCAATCAANAAACTGATTCGTGCCTCATATGATTTACTCAATCTGCAAACATTTTTCACAGCTGGACCCAAAGAGGTTCGTGCATGGCCAGTTAGAAAGCAATCATTGGCGCCACAAGCAGCAGGGACAATNCACACNGATTTTGANAGGGGTTTCATTAAGGCAGAAGTGATTGGNTATGAGGATTACATTGAAAATAATGGAGAGCAGGGCGCAAAGTCAGCNGGNAANTTAAGACTNGAAGGAAAGGATTATATGGTNCAAGAGGGCGANGTGATGCACTTTAAATTTAATGTTTAGAGCGATCAATCTCCATTTCAATTCTATGTAGACCNTCANCCCATCCATNTTNAATAAAATCAATTCTTCGTGCCCCAAACTTCATAAAAAATGCTTCNGTATGTTGGCTTGTGGAAAGAGATAAATCATCGATGTCATTTTTTTCCATATAGGAAAAGATTCTTTGCATAATTAAGCGACCGATGCCACTGCCTTGATAGTCTGGATGAATGAGTGTCCAGCTTTGTGAGGCAGATCGGGCAGATGTTATGTGGATGCCATATGCACCAATTAAGATCGAATTATGGTGTATTGTGAAATAACTATCTTCTTTTTGATTAAGGAATTCAATGTAATCACTCTTCTCGATGGGTGCAAAGAATTCGGGACAGTTTAAATCAAATAATTCTATGCAATGGTTGTAGCTTTCCATCGAGTAGTCTTGGAATTCCAATTGGTTATTGTTCACCCTTTCCCCCATCCCACTTTGAGAACTTATCCAGCATGCTCTTTGTATTCTCTCCCCTGTACCAAAATATATTCCTATGATCCTTTATGCAGTCAATTTGCCTCTTTTCAATCTCAGCCGCCATGATTTTGTAATTATCTAGTAGAAGTTTCTTGGTCGAACTTGGGTCGGCCAATGGAAAGTAGAAATAATGACAAAGCTCGGCATCATCCTCTGACTCCCAATAAAGTCTCAGACTCTCTAGAGACTGCTCTGTATCTGTTCTACATGGAAATACTTGCGTGAGAAATGGAATGAAGCTAAAAGTACATTCATGCGACTCTATTTTTGCCTCGATTTCACTCGAGCCCATAAGGAAATAAAGCACTAGAAAGAACATCTTCATACTTAGATAACTTAACCATTTTGTCCTCATAATAAAACCACATTCTTGCCAGTAAAAACAATATAGTAATTACTCATTAGTCACGGGAGCAACATCGATGAGAAAAGCCATAGTTGGGTTGACAATCGCAGATCTCAAATTACTCATAAAGTTATTTTAAAAACATCTTCTTTAGAATAAAATGCACACACATGCATAGAATAATGAGAATAATTCCTTTACTGGCCACTTTCTTTTTTGTGACCACTGTATCGCTTGATACAGTCTCGCACATGCACACCCATGATAATCATGGGCACGAATATGAATGTCCATTCAGCAATAATACTGTCATTGAGACAGATGTAAGCGATCCAATAAAAAGGGTCGAGCTCAATCCTCTTATCGTTGTTGAATTCAAGCAAAGTTACTTTCACACAACAACAAATCTCTTATTTGAATCTCGAGCACCTCCTAAAATTTAAATCAAACAAAAGTTAGATTTAAAAAACGTTCGTTATAGGAGGTTATTTCATGAGAACGCACATTAATTTATATATGGTGGTATTTATTACCACCGTCATTTCAACAGGACTGACAGCGCAGGATTCCATAGAGGAAATCACAGTGACATCATCATATGTCACTCACAGCGATGATCAGGCCAATGATCCAATTCATATTCTCACCGAAGAAGAGTTGGAGACCAATTCAACACAAAGTTTGGGTGAAACCATCGACAGTCTTCTGGGTGTGTCATCTGCAGATTATGGTGCTGCCGTTGGTCAACCAATCATTCGAGGAATGTCCGGTACCAGAGTCAAAGTATTAAACAATGGCTTGGTCGTTCGTGACATGTCTGGAATCGGCATTGACCATGTGAATGAAGTCGATCTAAATGCGGTAAGGCAAATTGAGGTTATCAGAGGTCCGTCCTCGCTCATGTATTCCAATGGTGCAATTGGCGGCATTGTGAATGTTGTCGACGACACCATTGCTAGAGAAGATTTTGCAGACCGAGATTTGAGAATTGGGCTAGAAGCACAAAATGCAAACGATGGAAAAATCGGTGAATTCAGTTACAAAGAGAATTTGGGCGGTTTGAATCTTAGCTATGCTTTCAAAGACAGCTCACTTGAGAATTACGATATTCCCAAAGGAGCCGTCATTCACTCAGAA
>NZHF01000045.1 GCA_002691305.1 Gammaproteobacteria bacterium
TTTAGATTAGCTGTATGGCTCGTTTTACATACCCTGTGAGCGTTCTCAATAATGTTGTATAAATACAAAAATAATAGAATTATTGACCTATTTCTTCAATTCTGACTTTATGGAGTGGTCCTTTTTAAACATGTCGTTTGATATAGGAACATTAATGTTAACCTTAATTAGGGGAGGATTTTATCATGAATAAAATCAAAGGTTGGATAGGAGAACTAACTGAAATCGCTGTCGCACTTGTAGCACTAGGTGTTGCCGCAGGCGTTGTATTTGGTATGAATGTACCATTTGTAGGCGCTGTACTTGGCAATTTGATCGATCTGATCAATACACTTGGTGATAACGGTGTAGTTGGTATCATTGTTCTTGCTATTCTCTCAGGAATGTACGGCTCACGCGGTATGTAAATGAGAAGCACGCTTTTTAAGTTTTTAAAATTTTAAAAGCAAAAGAAAAGGGCTCTTGCAAAAGAGCCCTTTTTCTTCTCAAATAACAGATATGCTCAACTCCTTTAAAGACAATCTCACCAAAGTCACGGATCTGACGATTCTTTTTGCATCAATTTTCACCTTTTTGGCTTTCATTACGCCAAAAGAAATTTCTCTGGACTCTATAGAAGGTTCTAGAGAGAGAATATCAATCAATCAATCTGAACTAAGTGATGCAAGAAATGCTTTTTCTGAAAGCTTGGGAATAACTGCCTCTATTTCTGCCGCTGTTAACGAGCTCAATGCTGCAGTATCAAGTCTTGATCCAGTTCTAGATTCGGAACAACTCAATGGCGTGCTTGGTCAGATTGAATCAACGGTTNTTGATNTAGAAAAAGAAGAGGCTAAAAGCAAAGGANTTAGTGAACGNATTGACTCACTAGAGANNGCAATTGCTTCCGAGCGANAANAAATAAGNAATCTTGAAGATCGGCGNAANAACAGTAAATCTATNTCATGGGTTCAGCCTATAAGAACAAATGTTGAGACATTGGCAAATGCAGCAGGAATGGACGGCATTCTTGCCGGCTTTTCTGCATTAATATTTTGTCTTGTCTGCAAAAGACGAAAAGATTGGTTTAAAAAAATATTCAGTATCTTTTATAAATAAGTATCTAGACTTATAAAATATTCCATTACACTAATTCAATGAATACTCTGTATTTTGGNGAAGTATCAGTTGACAAANTAGTGGATGGCATTGAGCGCTTTCCTGCATTGAATGCATTTCCTGAAATAGACCCTGCAATCTTTGAAAAGAATATTGACTGGATGAAACCATTCTATGAGCCCGCCAGTCAAATGATCCTCTTAAGCATGCATTCATATCTTATTAGGACGCCGACACTGAATATACTCGTCGATACATGCATCGGCAATGATAAAAGCAGGACTGGTCAGGGACCAATATATAAAAAAAATAAGAATATCCTGAGCCATTGGAATAACAGAAAAAGCAACTACATTCAGAACCTTGAATCCTTAGGAGTATCATTGGAATCAATCGACATTGTTATGTGTACNCATTTACATGCCGATCACGTGGGATGGAATACAAAGNTAAGCGAGGACAGATGGGTACCCACATTCCCCAATGCATCGTACCTTTTTTCACCTGAGGATCTCAGAAACATGCAAAAGGATAGCAAGAGCCCATACGATGAGTATACAAAGCTTGTATATCAAGACAGCGTCCTGCCTGTAATAGAATCGGGACAGGCAGTTATGATTGATGATTCAACAGATTTAGGCAAAGAAATAAATTTGGTAAAAACACCTGGGCATAGTCCAGGTCACTATTGTGTAGAGATCAATACCAAAAGGAAAAGCGGCATTTTAACAGGCGATGTTCTTCATAANCCCATTCAAGTTGATTGCCCATCTGTTTCAACAGTTTTTTGTGACGATAAAGATTTATCAAATGAAACACGNAAAACCCTNGTGGATAANCTGACCGATACAAATATTATCGTTCTTGCGGCCCATTTTTCTGGTNCAACTGCAGGCATCATANAGAGCGANAATAACTCCAGAAGATTTGATTTGATATGAGCGAGATTAATTTAGATTCAAATAACTGCTTTGTTTGNGGCCCCAATAATGACATTGGATTGAAAATTGAATTCATTATTGGTGACGACGATATTTGTAGAGCAGAGTTTACACCAAGAAACAGTCATGTTGGTTTTCAAAACACTACTCATGGAGGTATTATTTTTAGCCTGTTGGATGACGTTATGGCCAATTGGCTATTTTTAAAAGGTCAGCCAGCCCAGACAGCTAAATGCGACCTTCGGTACAAAAACTCTCTGCAAACAGGAGAGACNGTTTTACTTGAGGGTCACCACTTAAAAACCAAATCAAGAATGGCNATGATGTATGGCCTGGTGAAAACAAAGAAAGAAGAAAAAATTATCGCAGAGTGTCACGCAAAATTTATGATTATGTCTTAANTATTCGATGTAACTTTTTGTAACGTCTATCCGNTGAATGTGCTAATTCGATTAGGATTCGGAAATTAGAACAATTCTTAAAAGAATCCAATGGTTTCGAATCAACGAAATCCAAGCGTAAGTCGACTCATGAAAGAATACATAAAAAAAATCAAAAGGGTTAATCCCACGGTGTTGCTGCTCTTGGCAACATTTCTAGTGATATCTTTATTGAGGGCCACAAAGGACGAACCAGAGGTTCTAATAATCCCAGAAAAATCATGGCCTGTTTCTGTAATAGAAGCCCAATATTCAGATGTACAGCCCACCCTTTCATTGTTTGGTGAGGTCATTACTTCAAGAAGGAGTGAACTGAGATCACTNGTTGGCGGTCAAGTTGTTCAAGTGGGTGAGAATTTTAAAGAAGGNGCAGTGGTCGAAAAAGGAGAGCTNCTCCTAAGAATTGACGATTTTGAGTACANGAATGCAGTCATAGAAGAATCAGCAAAATTACAAGTTATGAATAGGGATTTTGATCGTGCCGATGAACTCTTTAAACAAGGCAACATATCTGAACAATTTAGAGACAATGCCTTGCTTGAAAAAACAAAACAAGAGCTGGTTTTATCTGAAGTAGAGAAAGACCTAAGAGACACAGAGCTTTTTGCNCCTTTTGATGGAGTCATCAATGATGTGCAAGCAACACTGGGCAAGCAGGTCAGCACTTTTAATGACAAGATTGGAGAAATCATCGACATTAAAAATATGGAGGTTCGATTTTCATTATCCAAAGCTCAGTATGGAAGATTATTAGAGGATACGGACAAGATTCTAGGAAGAAAGATTGAGATGAGTTGGACAGTCGGTAAAAGAGACCTCGTTTTTAATGCTTCTGTTTCAAGAGTTGGTGCCGAGATAACTTCAAATACTGGNGGAGTAAATATTTTTGCAAATATTGTTATTAACAGCGGTGAAGAATCACCCCTTAGACCGGGAGCATTTGTTCGTCTTAAAATGCCAGATAAGACATATGAGTCAGTGGTCAGCATTCCTGAGACAGCAGTATACGAAGATAAATATATATTCATTGTGAATGATCAGAGATTAAAAAAAATCATGATAGAGATACTTGGATACGATCAATCAAAAGTTCTCGTAAAACCTTTGGACGATTCAAAAATCAAAAATGGCGACTATGTTGTTGTCAATCAGCTCAGAGAGGCTGGAGAAAACGTTAAAGTGGATATTATCTGATGGTCTTCAAGAACTATAGTCAAAAAAATAGACCAATCAATCCAAGAGATACGATGGTCCCTGATCGAGGGATAATCTCATTTTTTGCTAGGCATAAAGTAGCAGCAAATCTTTTGATGGCTGTTCTCATCCTTTATGGAGCATTTGGGATTACGCAACTAAAGCGTCAACTCATGCCAGATTTTGGTCTTGAGCTGATCAGTGTCGATGTTGAATGGCAAGGAGCCAGTGCTGAGGATGTTGAGAGCAATGTAATCAATGCCATTGAGCCAGAAGTCAGATTCATCAATGGTGTCAAGGCGGTTAACTCATCCGCCATGGAGGGTAGAGCTTCGGTCAATATATCTTTTAAAGAAGGGATAAGCATGACCAAAGCGCTCACGGACGTTCAATCATCGGTTTCAAGAATCACCACTTTCCCTCAGGAGATCGAAAAACCAGTCATAACTCAGATTTTGCAGAGGGATGAAGTTTGTCGTATTGATATTTCAGGACCATTTTCAGAAAAGACATTAAAGTTTTTTGCCCGTCAGATACGAGATGATTTAATTGGTCTTGGCCTAGCAAATGTTGAATTTGAAGGCGCCAGAGATACCGAGATATGGGTTGAGATTCCATCCGATAATCTTAAAGAATTGGACCTTACTCTAGGACAAGTTTCTTCAAAATTATCTTCTTCCAGTATTGATATTCCATCGGGAAGCATCAATAGCGGAGGAATATCAAGGCAAATCAGAAGCGATCGTCTTGCCAGAAATCCAAATGAATTAAGAGAAATTGAAGTTGTTTCTAAAACTTCAGGTGAAAAGGTTTATCTCAGTGACATTGCCAATGTTTATGAAACCTTCAAAGATAATTCTAACTACAGAGTCAATGCCAAAGGNCCNTCGATTGGNCTCGTAGTCTANAGAACCAGAGGTGCAGATTCTTTAATTTCTCAACAAGCAGTTGAAAAATACATGACAAAAGTATCTGAGCGATATCCTGCCTCACTAGAAGTGGTTGTTTATGATGTTTTTGCAGATGCGGTTAGGCAAAGGATCAATATGCTTCTCGAGAATGGAGGTACAGGACTCATCCTAGTGCTGATAGTTTTATTTGTTTTTCTTAATGGCAGGGTTGCATTATGGGTTGCNGCTGGAATACCGGTTGCATTTTTGGCAGCACTCGGTGCNATGAGCCAAATGGGTTTATCTCTAGATATGATNAGCATGTTCGCACTCATCATGGGCATTGGAATTGTGGTTGATGATGCCATTGTTGTNTCAGAGCATACGACAACGCTTCATCGAAGAGGCATGAATTACAAAGAAGCTGCCAGACTCGGCGCACAGAGAATGTTCCCACCGGTTCTTGCAGCAATGCTTACAACCGTCGCAGCATTTCTTCCTGTCTTGCTGATTCAAAANGATGTAGGAAATATCATATCTGCTGTTCCCATCACGCTTTCACTAGTCATTATTGCCAGCTTAATTGAATGCTTTTTAATCCTTCCTCATCACCTTAGATCCTCACTTAAAAAAGTTTCAGAGGAAGAAAATCCTCAACCAAGAAAATTCGATGTAATCTTTAATCGATTCAGAGACGAGAAAGTTTTACCGATTATAGAAAAAACATACACGAAGAAGGGCTTTACAATCACAGCAACGATTTGCATGCTTTTGGTTTCATTCACGCTTCTGTCTACAGGCAGAGTTAATTTTGAATTTTTTGATACGCCAGAGAGCGATATCATTCACGCTAATTTTTCATTCTCACCAGGCACCTCTGAAGAGAAAACAGAAAGAATGGTTAAGGAGCTTTCAAGATCGCTCTACTCTTTAGAAGATCAAATGACGGGTCAAAGAGGCAGCTTAATTAAGTATGCGGTTGGGAATATTGGTGTCAGCGATACAGGCAGAGGCTCAATATCAAACAATGTCAGTGGAGGCCATATTGGCTCATTGACCGTTGAACTCTTATCTGGCGATGAAAGATTAGTAAGAAATAAAGAACTGATAAGCGCCTGGCGNGCAGAAACGAAGTTNATGCCGGGGATTGAAAAATTTGTAATATTTGAAAGTGCTGTAGGTGGCCCACCGGGAAGAGATATCGATATTCGGATCGTGGGTGACGATCTATCTGTAATGAAACAAGCGGCTCTAGCGCTTCGAAATGAGGTAAGAATCCTTCCTGGGTTATTGGCAGTAGAGGATGACTTGCCATATGGAAAAGAAGAAATACTTCTAGAAGTCAAGCCAGAAGGAGAAGCCATTGGCTTCACGGCTGAAGAGGTTGCGAGACAGGTTAGAAATTCATTCTCCGGTTCAGTTGCAAAGCGATTTTCTCAGGATACAGAAGAAATCATTGTTAGGGTGAAGTTGCCTCAAGATGAAACTGAGAATCAAACCATAAGAGATATTTATCTCACTACTCCAGATGGAGGAAGCATAGTGCTTTCTGAAGTGGTTAATTTGAAGAAAAGATTGGGCTTTACAAAAATTAGAAAGAAGGATGGCACTAGACAAGTTGCTGTCACCGGCGATGTTGATCCAACAGTCACAACGACAAACATCGTGCTTCAATCCGTACGAAAAGATATTCAACCCAAGATTGAGAGAGAATACGGGGTTAGGCTGATGTATGACGGTAAGGCGTTAGAGCAAAGAGAGGCATTTTCTGGATTAAGACTGGCTCTAGTTATCACATTTGCTTCAATCTTCATTATCCTTGCCTGGGTGTTTTCTAGTTACACCACACCGTTCCTCATCTTAGCAGTTGTCCCCTTTGGGCTAATCGGTGCAATTTTGGGTCACTTGGTGCTTGGTTTCAATCTGAGCATGTTCAGTNTATTGGCATTTTTTGGNCTCACNGGAGTATTGGTCAATGATTCAATNATTTTAGTCAGGGCCATTAAAGAGTTTCAAAGCGATGGCTATACTTTGGTGCGNGCAATCAACGAAGGCATAAGGGAAAGATTTAGACCTGTTTTATTGACCACAATCACAACCATTGTTGGTTTAACCCCCGTGCTTTTTGAGGGGAGCCTTCAAGCCAGATTAATTCAGCCACTTGCGATCACATTCATATTTGGAATGATGTTTGTTCCATATCTTGTATTGGTCTTTATTCCAGCGCTCATCTGNTTTGTGAATGACATTCGAGAGGGGAAATATAAACTTAATCTNAAATTAAGACTTACTCAAAAGACCTCATAATTAGTACAATCAGTACTANATAATTCTTAAAAGCCATATGTCTGATATTAATAAGCCACTTGTAGGTATTGTTTGTTGTCGCAAAGAAATTGAACGACATCCTTTTCATGTNGTGGGTGAAAAATACATAAAGGCCATACATGAATTCTCAAATGTCACCTCTGTTCTCATTCCTAGTGATGATTTGGCATCCATGATGCCGNTTTTAAGACGTCTCGATGGATTCTTACTCACCGGCAGCTTATCGAATGTTCATCCTGATCGTTACAAAGACTCCATAAAAGATTCCGGCATGTTGATAGACACAGACCGCGATGAATATGTCTTCAATGTGGTAAAAAAGATTATTGAAATGGAAATGCCGATATTGGCAATTTGCAGAGGA
Source organism: Gammaproteobacteria bacterium (assembly GCA_002691305.1). Taxonomy (GTDB): domain Bacteria; phylum Pseudomonadota; class Gammaproteobacteria; order Steroidobacterales; family UBA11654; genus CACPJA01. Next base: position 7,256 of record NZHF01000045.1, read on the forward strand.
TTCCANGAGATGAATGTCATTTTCGGGGGCTCATTGTTTCAGAGCCTTGAAGCANAATCAAATCANAAGGGACATGATTTTGANAGAGATGCATCTGTTGAGGATCAGTATGANATCAGCCANNCTGTTTCGTTCGAGAACGGCGGATACTTGAATCGTTTAACTGAACTAAGTGAAGCTGAAGTCAATTCACTTCACACNCAAGGCGTCAAGGATCTTGGNCANGGGTTGAATATCGAAGCCATTTCACAAGAGGGCTTAATNGAAGCATTCACTGTAAAAGATGCGGGGGGTTTTAACTTATCNGTNCAGTGGCACCCTGAATGGAANCCAGAGAATAGCGTTTTATCGAGGAAGATTTTTAAAGCNTTTGGATCGGCTTGCAGGGAGTATGCAGAAANAAATGGANGATAAAGCAATAAAAGANTGGCTCATTGAAAACAATATTCAAGAAGTTGAAACCATTGTTCCTGATATGGCAGGAACTGCTAGGGGGAAACTTATACCCATTGAAAAATTTACTTCAGGTTCAGTCATCAGGCTTCCAGAGTCTGTATTTACACAATCCGTGACAGGAAAGTTCCTTCCCGATGGTTATATCAACCCTGCCGATAGAGACATATTAATCAGGCCCGATCTTGACACGTTAAAAATTTTACCTTGGATGAAAGATCCCACAGCAACGGTTATAAATGATTGTTACTATGAAGACGGATCGAATGTAGATATTTCTCCCAGACAGGTATTAAAGAATATACTTCAGCTATATGCAGAGCTTGGTATGAAACCCATTGTTGCACCAGAGTTAGAGTTTTATCTTGTGCAAAGAAACACAGACCCGAATCAAGCACTCGAAACCCCAATCGGTCGTTCAGGACGGCAAGAAACTGTCAGAAGGCCATTCAGCTTGGATGCATTGGATGAATTTGAGCCAATCATTGATCATATTCACTCATATGCAGATGCCATGAACATTAAGATTGATACTTTGGAACACGAAATGGGAACGGCACAACTGGAGATCAATTTTGAGCACGATGACCCTCTAAAAATTTGCGATCAAGTGATGATCTTTAAAAGGCTCATCAGAGAAGCCGCAATGCAGCATGGAATATATGCAACTTTTCTGGCAAAGCCCCTAGAGGATCAACCTGGAAGTGCGATGCATTGGCATATTTCTCTGGTTGATGATGAGTCTGGAGAGAATGTTTTTTCTGACTCAAAAAAAGAGACGGAAATATTCAAGAGCTTTATAGCAGGTTTACAACAGTTCACCTCTGAATCAATCTTATTCAATGCGCCTTATGTGAATTCATATCGGAGATTTCAGCGGTTCCAAAATGCACCGATTAACCTATGCTGGGGGTATGACAATCGAACAACCGGTCTTAGGGTTCCAACATCATCACCCGAGAATAAAAGAGTTGAGTTTAGGATTGGCGGAGCTGATGTAAATCCATATTTATCAATTGCCTCTTCGCTTGCATGCGGTTATCTGGGCATGCAGAAATCACTTCAACCAACTGCGCCTGAAGATTCAAATGCTTCTAATATGCAATTTAATCTGCCAAAAAATCTTTCAACCGCCATTGATGTTTTAAGAGACAGTGAGTCGATGCCCGCGTTGATGGGCAATAGATTTTTGCAAATTTATGTTGCAATGAAAGAGGATGAGTATAATGAGTACTTTCAGGTAATCAGCCCCTGGGAAAGAGAAAACCTGCTACTGAGTGTTTAGATATGCATAAAGAATTAAAAAATTGGCAAAAGCTTGATAGCGAGCACCATCTTCATCCATTCACAGATCATGGTGAGCTTGCAGAAAAGGGCACCAGAGTAATCATAAAAGGTGACGGAGTTTATATTTGGGATGCAGAAGGCAATCAAATACTAGACGGCATGTCGGGCCTATGGAATGTCAATTTAGGTTACGGGAGAGACGAGCTATCTCAGGCTGCTTATGAACAAATGAAAGAGTTGCCATACTACAATAACTTTTTTCAATGCACACATCCTCCTGCGATTGAACTCAGTAGAGTCATTGGAGAAGTTGCACCAGATCATTTAAACCATGTTTTCTTTACTGGTTCTGGCTCTGAATCGAATGACACTGTCTTAAGGATGGTTAGATATTACTGGAGTCTACTCGGCCATCCAAATAAACAAATTATTCTAGGAAGAAATAATGCATATCATGGCAGCACTGTAGCTGGAGCAAGTTTAGGAGGAATGACTGGAATGCACCAACAGGGAGGCTTGCCTATTCCAGGAATCGACCATATCAAACAACCTTATTGGTATGGAGAGGGAGGCGATCTTGATCCCGATGAATTCGGCATAAATGTTGCCAGAGATCTTGAAAGAGCAATCGAGGATCACGGAGTAGAGAATGTAGCTGCATTTATTGCAGAGCCCATTCAAGGTGCTGGTGGCGTGATTATTCCGCCAGATAGCTACTGGCCAGAGATTCAGAGAATATGTGATCACTATAAAATTCTTTTAATTGCTGATGAAGTGATCACAGGATTTGGCAGGCTCGGAGAGTGGTTTGGATCAACCTTCTATGAAATAAAACCAGACATGATTCCATTTGCCAAAGGAGTTACATCAGGATATTTGCCACTGGGTGGAGTTTTGGTCAGTGATCGGGTAACTGGAACGATAATTGAAGAAGGGGGCGAATTTGCTCACGGCTTTACTTATTCTGGTCATCCAGCAGCCTGTGCTGTGGCCCTAAAGAATATTGAACTGATCAAGAAAGAAAATATCTTGGATAGTGTAAAAAATACGATTGGGCCATATTTAAAGGATAAATGGNTATCTTTAGGAGATCATCCNATAGTTGGAGAGGCTAGGATTAAGGGATTAATGGGAGCAATAGAGCTTACCAACGATAAAGTAAAGCGATCCAGATTCCCCAGTGATTTCAAAGCGGGCTCTTTGTGCAGAGATATATCTATAAAAAACGGTTTGGTCATGAGGGCCGTTGGCGACAGCATGATCATTGCTCCACCTTTGGTGATCAATCATGAGCAAATTGATGAGCTTGTAGACAAGGCAAGAACCACTTTGGATGAGACACAAGAAGCTGTCCAAAAGCTATAACAGACTGATATGAAAGAACCCGTAGATTATCCTGACTCTTACTACTATCACACTGCAAATAACCTCAAAGAAAGACCCTCATTAAGTGGTTCACATACCACAGATATATGTGTCATAGGCGCAGGCTACACCGGTCTTTTAACCGCGCTTAATCTTTCTGAAAGAGGCTACGATGTCACGATTGTGGAAGCAAATAAATTGGCATGGGGCGCCTCAGGACGAAACGGAGGACAGATTGGAAGTGGCCATAATAAAAAGATTCATGAATTGGAAAAAGATTACGGTAAGTCATTGGCCAATGAGCTTTGGCAGCTCTCAGAATATGGAAAAAGCATCGTAAAGACCAGGATTGAAAAACATCAAATTGACTGTGACTTGAAAGCCGGCAATGCAAGCGTTTCCAATGATAGGGGCGATGATCATCATCATAAAGAATATGTAGAAAAACTAAACACAGATTATGGCTATGATTTGGTTCGTTACATGAGCCCTGAAGAAGTGAGAGAAATGTTTCACAGCCCATACTTTGATGGCGGAGGATCTCTTGACATGGGTGGAGCGCATCTTCATCCGCTCAATTATGCACTTGGGCTTGCAAAGGCAGCAGAGGATTCAGGCGTCAAAATTTATGAAAATTCAAGAGTAACTTCATATTCAAATGGCTCTCCTTGCGTTATTAAGACCAATCAGGGTGAGATCAAAGCCAAACATGTTGTTCTCGCTTGCAATGGATACCTGGATAACTTAGAGAANAAGTTGGCCGTTAAGATAATGCCAATCAATAATTTTATTCTTGCCACTGAGCCAATGAGTGAACAGGAAGTCCGGTATATAAANAGGGATGATGTTTGTGTACANGANAATAAGTTTCATGTGCACTATTTTCGTATATCTCAAGACAACAGACTCTTGTTTGGCGGAGGAGAGAGCTATGCAAGAAAATTTCCAAAGGATTTGAAATCATATGTAAGAAAAACGATGCTGGAGGTTTACCCGAATCTGAATGATAAAACGATTGACTATGCTTGGGGTGGACGAATTGGAGTGACGGTGAATCGAATGCCTCATGTTGGCAGATTGCAAANGAATNTATATTTTGCTCATGGATATTCAGGCCATGGGGTAGCAATGGCAAGCCTTGCAGGCACTGTAATTGCAGAAGCAATTGACGGCACAGTGTCTAAACTTGATATTTTCTCCAAGATTAAAATCCCGACCTTTCCAGGAGGAACACTATTACGATGGCCTGGATTTTATCTAGGCATGCTCTATTACGCTCTTCGAGATCGGTTGTGAAGAAAAATTGGACAATCATAGCGACATACTTTTTTCTATCATCTTCACTTCATGCTGAAGAGGTAAGAGTCTACAACTGGTCCGATTACATTGATCAATCCGTAATAGATCAATTTGAGGAGTCAACAGGNATCAAAGTCATCTACGATGTTTTCGATAGCAATGAAGTGCTTGAGGGAAAACTGCTTGCTGGATCAACGGGCTATGACATCGTTTCACCAAGCATNGAATATCTTGGCAGACAGGTCAGAGCGAACATACACCTTGAGCTGAACAAATCTGAAATACCTAATTTTGATAATTTGGATCCAGCAATGATGGATCTGTTAAGCANNATGGATCCAGACAATAGATTTGCCATTCCATACTTATGGGGAACCACAGGCATTGGATACAATCGTGCAGCCATAGACGAAATCATGGGCAAGGGTTTCAAGATGAATACTTTTGATATTTTATTTAAACCCGAGTTGTTAAAGAATTTTGAACAATGCGGCATCGCTTTTCTCGATGCCCCCAGCGAGGTATTTAAGGCAGCACTTTTTTATATCGGAAAAGATCCCAACACAAAAGATCCATCAGATTACAGAGGCGAGGCATATGAGCTTCTAAAAAGCATCAGACCATACATTAGATATTTTCACTCTTCAAAATATATAAATGACCTTGCCAATGGTGAGATATGTCTTGTGTTTGGTTGGAGCGGAGACATTTTGCAAGCTGGCGATAGAGCGAGAGAAGTTAAGAATGATGTAATTATTGAATACGATATTCCTCAAGAGGGAGCTCAGATGTGGGTAGACATGATGTCCATACCAAATGATGCGCCAAACGTTAAGAATGCACATATGTTTCTCGATTTCATACTTCAACCAGAGGTCATGGCTGCGATCTC
>NZHF01000046.1 GCA_002691305.1 Gammaproteobacteria bacterium
GTCTTGCTTGTTTTTTTGCTGCCGCAGATCGATTCACTGAAGTTGGGTGTGTTCTGAGAAATTCAGTCGATTGTGCATTCCTTGGATCAGAGCCAGTTGACAGCTTCTCAAAAAAATCCGACATGGCATAAGGATCATAACCTGCTAGTCCCAATGTCTTTATACCAATTGCATCGGCTTCAACTTCCATGTCTCTGGTGAAGTCAATTTGATTTTGACTCATAATCGATGGTGCAACCATTGCACCTGCTTCAACAACATCGCTATTCCCAGACATTGCGCCTATTAGGATTGCACCAAGAAGTATTAACCCTCCTTGAATGGAGCTCGGCACTTGATCGCCAATCTGTCTGGATATGTGTCTTTGCGTTACGTGACTGATCTCATGTGCCAAGACTGAAGCAAGTTGACTTTCGTTGTCAGCAGCCACACATAGCCCTGTGTGGATTCCGATATAACCTCCAGGCATTGCAAATGCATTGATAGAGTTTTGTGGCACAAAGAAATAGTTAAATACAAAATCACCGTCTTGAACTTTTGAAGAAAGTTTACTGCCGAGATCTTGTAAGTATTCATTCAAGAGGGGATCTTCGACCACTTGACCTTGTTGCCTCATGTTTCTGAAGTATGCTCTTCCTATTGCCGGTTCATCCAACTTCGATAGGTAGACATCGCTTGGGCTTCCCAAGTCAGGCAACTCTATTTCTGCTTTCAAATGACCAACCGAGAGCATCAATAAGCAAATGATTGAGATTATATTTTTCATCAAGACTTATTTACTTATCGGTATTTTTTTATATATTTTTGATTGTATCGAGAACCTTTTGTGCATGATCTTTGACTTTGACTTTTCTCCATTCGTGCACCAATTTCCCTTTCTTATCGATCAAAAACGTACTTCTCTCAATGCCCATATATTTTCTTCCATACATGTTTTTTTCTTTGATCACATCGAAGATATTGCACAGCGACTCATCTTCATCAGAGATGAGACTGAATGGAAAGTTGTATTTGTTTTTGAATTTCTCATGGGAAACCACTGAATCTCTCGATACACCAAATATCAAGGAATCATGCTTTTTGAACTCTTTGTACAGGTCCCTGAAGTCTTCACCTTCTTTCGTACATCCCGGTGTACTGTCTTTTGGGTAGAAATAAATAACAACATATTTCCCTTTTAGATCATTGGATTTTAGATTCGAACCATCGTCCAATATCGATGAAAATGAAGGAACTTTTTTCCCAATTTCTACTTTTGACATCACTACCTCATTAATTAAGTATTTTGATTAGATAGTCTAGTATACTTGTTCACAAATAAGTCAAACAGCTAAACGTATAGTTAGATTTTCGGATTATAATTAAAGATTAAGTTCTTAAATATGAATAAAAAATGAAATCGATACTCATTACAATACCAATCCTTTTTATAAGTTCCTGTTCATTCTTTGAATCGCCAGTCCAGACCTGCGAAGAAATACAGGAGTATCAGTCAAGCGTTTCTATACCTCAACTCTTATTGCCTCAAGCTCTAATAGAGATTCAGAAGAGGTCGTCGTTTGATATGTCCGATTTATCCACCAACAATAATCTCAGCAGGGATGAATACTTACCAATATTGCAGGATTTGCCCGAGGAAAGTCCGATCAAGAATATCTCTGGGGATGACCTATCAGAACTATTGGATCTCATCGATGACACAATTGATGGAAGAAACAATGTCGGCACTCAGAACCAGATCATTAGAAAGGTTTCACAAAATGTTGATCCAAGCCGACAAATCATTTGCATAGAAGAATCTCCAAATTATTTTGCCGATGGCTTGCCCTCTAGAAAAGATATTCCCAATGAAGCAATCAATGAGGACGATAAATCTTGGTGGCAGAGAATGAAAGACAGAAGGGCAGATCGAAAAGCCAAAGACTGAGACTTATTTTATCTCTTAAGCATTCCCATTTGTTTGGAAATGATCCCTAACATGACTTCGTCTGAACCGCCACCTATGGATCCAAGTCTCGTATCACGATAAGCTCTTGCCACTGAATTTTCCCACATGAATCCCATTCCGCCCCAATATTGGAGACATGCATCGGTTAATTCACGGCCAAGACGACCCGATTTGAGTTTGGCCATGGATGCCTTTGTTAAAACATCTTTTCCATCTATATATTCTTCAACGGCTGAGTAAGTTAAAGCTCTCAATAGTTCAACTTCAGTTTGCAGTTCAGCAAGCCTGAAATGCACTGCTTGATTTTCAATGATCGGCTTTCCAAATGTTTCTCTTTGCTTTGTGTATTCGATGGTGTCTTGAATGATGTCTTCGTATCCCTTGAGTGCAGCTGCAGCAGCATACAATCGTTCTTCTTGAAATTGCATCATTTGATACATAAAGCCTTTTCCTTCATCTCCAATCAGATTTCTTTGAGGAACTCGAACGTCATCAAAAAAGATTTGAGCGGTATCGGATGAATGTAAACCCAGTTTTTTTAATGGTTCGGAAAGGCTCACGCCTTTTGTGTCGGATGGCACGATGATCAATGATTTGTTCTTATGCATTTGATCGTCACTTGTATTGGCCAGTAGGCAGAAGTAGTCGGCTTGAGTTGAATTTGAAATCCACATCTTGGTGCCATTGATTACATAGTCATCGCCGTCTTTTTTTGCTTCGGTTTTAATTGAGGCCACATCAGAACCTGCATGCGGTTCACTCACAGCAATGGATGTCACGACATCGCCAGCAATCGCTGGCGCTAAGAATTCATTGCACAGGTCTTCGTTTCCAAATTTTGCCAATGCCGGTGTGGACATATCTGTTTGTATACCTATGCCTGTTCCTACGCCTGCTGCTCTAATCCTGCCCATCTCTTCTGCAAAGACTATTGAATAACTATAATCCAATCCAAGACCGCCATATTTCTCTGGCTTATTGATCCCAAGCATTCCTAGATCTCCTAATTTCTTAAAGAGTTCATGAGCAGGAAAGATGCCTTCGGCTTCCCATTGATCTACATATGGATTGATTTCATTATCTACAAACTTAGCAGCAGTTTCTCTGATGCTATTGTGCTCATCGGTCCATTTCATAATTTTTTCCTCAATTTCTTTCCCCTTGCTCTGGTGGATCTTCGGGTTCACCGGCAAAGCATTGCGCTATTGACATCCAATGCTCAGATATTTTCCCATTAACTTCAAGCTCTGTGTCTTTAATATTTCTATTTTGAGTGACCACATGACAGAAGTCACTGGCCAGTCCAATAATAGATTCTTCATTGTTGATTTCATTGAATGACCATGTTTCTCCGGTGGGTGATATCAGCTCAATGTATGGAATGATTTCTGGAACATCCAATTTTCTATTCCTAAAAGACCATTTGAATGTTTTTACACCAATATCAACAATGTGCTCAATGTCATCGGTGTAATGCCGTGGTTCATCTAACAATTCATAAATTGCCTGACTGTGAGACCACGTTTCCATGTAACGGGCAACCATAAACATTCTTGCACTCATATCAGGACCGAACCATTGGCACCTCTGATCGGGTTCAACATTAAAGAAAATATTTGTCATCTCCTGATTTGATGCCTTCCATTCAGCGATCATAGAGGATCTTGAATCAATCAATAAACGATCTTTAACTATTTGTGCCCGCGTCAAGGAATTTGTTTCTGATGCGAACGTTTTGAATAAGAATGTTGCTTCTTCATTAAACTTATCTAAATCATTTAGAGAGTAAATGGTCATTCGATCAAAGTAGAGCAAATGCGAAAGAATAATTTCCGGCGACCATGATTTAAATGACGTTTCAGCTTTCCAGGTCAATTCGTCCAAGCCATTAAATAAACCTTCCAGCATTAGAGCTTCATTTCTTATTGAAGATATTATTTTTTCCATGATTGATAATGCAATTAATGACTGGTAATATTTCATCCAATATATTACCAATAAGCATTATTAAATGGAAATAAAAAAGATAAAGCGACAAATTGTTTCAAAACTAGACATGCAAAGCGATCAGTATGAGATCAATTCAAAAGAAATGATCAAAAAGCTAAAAGACATTGATGAGTTGTATGATGAAGCAGAGTTAGGCGGTGGCGAACATCATCACGAACGATTGGCCAAAAAAGGAAAGATGTCCATACGTGAGCGAATATTTAACGTCCTTGATCCTGATACACCGTTCTTAGAAATCAGTCCGCTGGCTGCTTTTGACTCTGACTACACCATTGGGGGAGGTTGCGTTGCAGGGATTGGCGTCATCAGTGGTATTGAATGCGTTATCTTCGGAAATGACCCAACAGTGCTTGCAGGGGCACTCACGCATTATGCATCAAAGAAATGGGGTCGTTGCATTGAGATTGCAAGAGACAATGGCATCCCTTATATCAGTTTTGTGGAGTCGGCAGGTGCAGATTTAAGAATTAACCCAATGTCCAAAGAAAAACCATGGAATATTGGAACCGGACATTTTGCCGAAACAGGCAGATGGTTTTATGAAATGACAGAGCTCTCAAAAATGAGAATACCAACAATTGCTGTTGTATTTGGTTCATCAACTGCGGGTGGAGCTTATCAGCCCGGCATGTCCGATTACAACATCTTCATCAAAGAACAATCAAAAGTCTTTTTAGCGGGACCACCATTGGTAAAAATGGCAACCGGTGAAGAGTCAGATGATGAAACTTTGGGCGGTGCCCAAATGCATTCTGAGGTTTCTGGACTATCTGATTACTTGGCAGAAGATGAAATGGATGCACTGCGAATCTGTCGCGAAGTTGTTTCGCACTTGAATTGGAAAAAAGCGGAACCCGATCCTGAGATCGCATCAGAACGACCTGCCTATGATTCCGAAGAATTACTCGGACTTGTCAGTCCAGATTTAAAGACACCGTTTGACATCAAGGAGGCAATTGCAAGGTTTGCTGATGGATCAAGGTTTGAGGAATTTAAACCATCATTTGGCCCCACTGTGGTTACCGGTTGGACAGAAGTTCATGGCTATCCTGTGGGCATTATTGGCAATAATGGAGCAATCTATCCAGACTCAGCTCAGAAAGCAGCACATTTTATTCAACTTTGTAACAAAACCGATACACCAATAATATTTTTACAAAACGTAACCGGGTTCCTTGTTGGAAAAGAATTTGAAAGAGATGGGATTGTTAAAAAAGGNTCTCANATGATTAATGCTGTCTCTAATTCGACTGTGCCACACATCACCATTATTTTAGGAGCTTCCTATGGNGCAGGGACTTANGCGATGTCAGGAAGAGCTTTCAATAATCGATTCACCTTTCTTTGGCCATCTGCAAAGATTGCTGTCATGGGTGGAAAACAAATTGCAGGCGTCATGTCAATGGTCAGAAGAGGTCGTGCAATGAGAAAGGGTGAAGACTTTGATGAAAAACAAGACAAGCTTATATCGGATGCTGTGGAGAAGCTTCAAGATCAAGGTTCGCTTGCATTNGAAGCTACCGGACTCATCAGCGATGATGGAATCATTGACCCTCGAGATACTCGAACAGTGCTCGGTATCTGTTTATCGGTCGTTGGTAATAAACCAATTAAGGGTACGGAAGAGTACGGGGTTTTTAGACTGTGAATACGTTTTCATCATTGTTGGTGGCAAACCGGGGTGAAATTGCTTCAAGAATCTTNAAAACTGCAAAAAAGATGGGGCTTAAAACCATTGCAATCTATACAGAAGCAGACAGGCATTCACCCTATGTGAATGATGCCGATTTATCGGTAAAAATTGACTCATCTTATCTGGATTCTGAAGCAATTATAGCTGCTGCAAAATTAACAGGTGCTCAAGCAATTCATCCGGGTTATGGATTCTTATCTGAGAATCATGAATTTGCGAATAGNGTCCAAAATGAAGGGATTATTTGGGTGGGTCCCGATCCTGAATCAATCCAAATCATGGGCGATAAAATCGAAGCGAAGAAACATGCAGTTAAGTCCAAAATACCAATTCTTGAATCTGTAAACGATGCAAAGTCTGCGAAAGATATTGGGTATCCCTTGATGATCAAAGCAGCCGCAGGCGGCGGCGGTAAGGGCATGCGTATCGTTCATGATGANTCTGAGCTTGAAGAATCGATCAAGCTTGCAAGACAAGAGGCCATGAATGCATTCGGTGATGATCGCATATTCATTGAACGATACATTGAGCGATCGAGGCATATAGAAGTTCAGATCATTGCCGATAAACACAACACAGTTCTTCACCTCGGTGAAAGNGAATGCTCGATTCAAAGAAGGCATCAAAAGATCATAGAAGAAAGCCCTTCGTCCAGAATCAATTCTAAACAAAGAGATAAACTTACTAAAGCATCGATATCATTGGCTAAACAGATCAATTATGTTTCTGCAGGAACCATTGAATTTCTTTATGACGATGATTCAGAAGAAGTTTGGTTTTTAGAAATGAATACCAGGCTGCAGGTTGAACATCCGGTTACAGAGATGGTGACGGGAATGGACATTGTTGAACTGCAACTCAAAATTGCAGACGATCAATCTCTAGATATCACACAATCCGATATTGAGTTCAATGGTCATTCCATTGAAGTCAGAATATACGCAGAAGATCCATTGAATGATTTTCTTCCTTCAAATGGAAAAATCATCGCTGATCGCAATCACGATTTGGATCAAGCACGATGGGATTCAGGTGTATGCGAAGGAATGATCATCGGTACCGACTTTGACCCCATGCTTGCAAAAGTGATTTCTCATGACAAAACCCGAGAACTTGCAGCATCTAAGCTTGCCAAGGAACTGGAAAACACACATTTTGGTGGATTTACAAACAACATCGATTTCCTAATAAACATTCTAAGAAATGAGAGGTTTCTCAAGGGCGATACGACCACTGATTTTATAGATAGATGTCAACCGCCTCGATCGATTGAACTTGATTCCAAGGAAATTAACTTTCTGCTTATGTCGGCGACATTATGGATTCAGAATATCAATCATTCAAATGCCAATGTGCTAAGACATATTCCTTCTGGTTGGCACAACGCAAGACTTCCATTTCAAAGAACCATGTTTGAGATCGATGATGAAGCATTCACAGTTCGATACAAACAACAAAGAGACGGCTCATTTCTTGATGACAACAATCAAATTGCAATCATCAATGATGTTGCAGATGAATTCATTGACATTGAGTTTGAGAATGTTCGTCGCAGGGTTAATATCACTCGATACGAGAATTTATATTTGGTCCAACATGATCGTGGACACAAACTGATTAAACTCCTTCCTAGATTCAAGAATGAACAAGATCTCATCCAAAAAGGTTCTTTAACTTCTCCGATGCCAGGAAAGGTTACAGAAATGAATGTAAAGGTAGGCGACAACATCACCAAAGGACAAAAGCTACTGGTGATGGAGGCCATGAAAATGAATCATTCTATTTCATCTGATCGAGATGGAATCATTAAAGAGATTTACGTCAATAAAGGCGATCAATTGGAAACGGGAACATCATTATTGCTATTAAAATCAGACGATGAATGATTCAAGATTAAATCCGAAACACATCGAGGTTATTCAGAACTTTGAAAACCTTCTGGAACAGGGCATTGCAAATCAAACAATGTCGGACATTGCCTCAAGTTTAAAAGTATCACTCAGAACGCTGTATGAGATTGCACCAAGCAAAGAAAAGCTTGTGATATCAACAATTGACCGGATTTTAACAAACATTGCTAAGCAAGCATTGACGTCATTGAAAAATATGGACTCATCGGTTGGTAAACTGAGGACTTTTACCAAAATTGGCAATGAAGCTGCAGGCCCGAGAATACAAAAATATGCAGTGGACCTCAGCCGCATCAAGGGNGCTGATGACATGATTAAAAGTCACGAAACGGCATACATTGAGCACATTAAAAGGCTNCTTGATGAAGCAGCGGATAACAATGAGATTGAAATCGTTGACAACCGAGCTGTTGCAATCATGCTGGGCACGGTGGCTAGAGTATTTACAAAAAAGAACCATCAAGAAAAATTANCAGCATCTGCCGAAGAATCAGCCAATATGATCTCNGGTTTAATCATTGATGGTTTGGTTAAGTCAANATGANTGAAAAAAAGAACATAAGAATTGCAAATTGCAGTGGTTATTATGGNGANAAGCTTTCAGCTGCNAGAGACCTNGTTGAAGGAGGTCCAATCGANGTCCTAACCGGTGACTACTTGGCTGAACTTACGATGGGTATCCTTTACTCACAGAGACTTAAGCGGGGAGAAGATAAGGGTTTTGTTGGAACATTTCTCAAACAATACAAAGACATTGCAAAAATTTGTCAATCAAAAGGAATCAAAATTGTCGTTAATGCCGGAGGATTGAACCCCCAATCAATGGCTACTCAATTGAATGCAATCAACGANGAGNTATCCATAGATTTGAAAGTGGCATACATTGATGGAGACGACATATCTAGCGATATCAAATCGTTTCAAGATCAAGGCGAAGAATTCATTCATATCGACAAGAATCAACCTTTAAAATCCTCCAATTGTCAGATTCTCACGGCAAATATTTATTTAGGCGCTTGGGGAATTGTCAAAGCTCTTGATTTGGGCGCAGACGTAGTCATTTGTCCAAGGGTAACCGATGCTTCATTGGTGATCGGTCCTGCCGCTTGGAAATTTAAATGGAAAAGGAATGATTATCACAAACTGGCAGGAGCACTTGCTGCTGGGCACATCATCGAATGCGGTGCTCAAACCACGGGCGGTAATTATGCTTTTTTTGAAGAAGTAGAAACATTTAAAGACATTGGATATCCCATTGCTGAAGTATACGAAGACGGTTCGTTTATTGTCACCAAACATCAAAACACAGGAGGAATGATTTCAAAAGGCACAGTGACTGCACAATTGCTCTATGAGATTTCCTCTCCGGATTACATCAATCCTGATGTCATTGGCCATTTTGATTCTCTTGTACTTGAAGATCTTGGCAAAGANAGNGTATTGGTATCGGGTTGTACTGGTGAAGCACCAAATGATTCGCACAAAGTCTGTATCAATCTAGCAGGGGGATATCGAAANGGAATGGANTTGATTTTGACTGGACTCGATATCGAGAAAAAAGCAGAAACATTTGTAACGGCATTATTTGATTTNTTGGGTGGAAAAGAGCAATTCGATGATGTCACCATTGATTTGCATCGAACGGANAAAATAGATCCAATGACCCATGAAGAAGCAATGGCAATTTTAAGGATTGATCTCAAATCAAAAGATCCAAAGTTGGTGGGAAGGTTGTTTACAGCAAAGATCATTGAGCTTGCATTGGCCAATTATCCAGGTTTCTTTTCCAAGACACCCCCTGGCCCAGGAACTCCATTTATTCGTTATTGGCCAGCTCTTATCGATTCTAAGCATGTCTATGAAAAGATTCATTTCTCAGGCGAAGAGCATATGATTCGTCCAACTTGCATAGATTATCCTGACCAAATGACAAAAAGAAATATAGTAAATATAGAAATTGAGAAGGCGAGTTATGATGAGCATGAAAATATNCCACTGGGGCGAATCATTGGCGCGAGATCGGGAGACAAGGGCGGTTGTGCAAACTTGGGCGTATGGACAAAAACAAATGAAGCGTATTCCTTCATCTATCATTACTTGACGGTTGAGCAATTAAGAAAACTTCTACCCGATTTAAATGACTATGAGATCGAGAGATATGACTTCCCCAACATCAAATCGCTCAATTTTTATATCAAGGGGATATTAGAGGATGGCGCCTCATCAAATACAAAAGTGGACGCCCTNGCCAAATCNNTNGGAGAGTATTTAAGGGCAAAATATGTCAATGTTCCTAAACAACTATTGAACGGAGATAATGATGACTGATCAAATTATGCCACCTGAAAAGTATGTGTTTGAGACCACTTTAGTAGAACANTCGGGTCACNTTCTCACCATTACTNTAAACAGGCCCGAAAAAAAGAATGCCATCAATGATGTCATGTCTAATGAAATCATTTATGCACTGACCTATGCCAAACAATCAGACAACATCAGAGTCATAAAGATTCAAGCCAATGGAGATGTCTTTTGTGCAGGCGGCGATTTAAAGAACATGTGGTCNAAGAAAGACGACACCAGCTCTTCGGTTCCAAAACTTGGAGACGTTGAAGACATCAGTCTCCTCATTCGCAATTTGAATAAGCCAGTNGTTTGTAAGATTCAAGGCAATGTTTTGGCAGGTGCATTAATGATTGTTTGCAATGCGACACATGCAATAGCGGCAAGCAATGTCACGTTTGCAGCACCNGAAATCAAGAGAGGAATATGGCCATTTATGGTCATGGCTGGACTCTTTAGGGTGATGCCTAAAAGACAGGGTCTAGATTTTATAATGAGAGGCGAGAGCATCGATGCACTGACGGCAGAAAAATACGGGCTGATTAATCACCATGTTTCTGTATCTGAACTCGATAACACNGTTGATCTTTTGGTTTCATCGCTTGTCAAACTNCCACCNAATACAATGAAGATGGGACTGGCAGCTTACAACAAGCAAGATCAAATGNACTTTGATGAAGCNCTTCCTTTCTTAAGAGAACAGATTAAGCTTTGTATCGATAGCAATGATGCAAAAGAAGGCATACAGGCATTTATAGATAAAAGACAACCCAGTTGGATGGAGGATAAAGATGAATCTTGATTTTGGAAATGAGTATGAAGATTTTAGAAATGAGGTCAAAGCCTTCTGTGAAGAATTTAATGGCATTCATGTAACCGGGAGTTTATATAACTATGAGTCGGTCATTGATCCCAATGAGAAGCCAAAGATTGAAATGAACGTGAAAGAGTGGCAAAAGGTTCTCATCGATAAGGGCTATCATGTAAGACACATTCCTAAAGAATATGGCGGTTTTGGCGGGGAACTTGATATTGTAAAAAATGTCATCATTACCGAAGAATTCTCTAAATCTAAAATTCCAACAGGGGTAGGGGGTCAAGGCATCGATTTTTTGGTTCCAACACTGATGGAAATGGGGACAGANGAACAAAGACAAAAGTATATTCGCCCGGCACTCTATCTCGATGACATATGGTGTCAAGGATACTCAGAACCAAATGCCGGCAGCGACTTAGCCAGCCTTCAGACAAAAGGCGAGTTGGTTGGCGATGAATGGATAATCAATGGCCAAAAGATTTGGACCAGTACTGCAAAGTATGCACAAATGATGTTCTGTTTGGTGAGAACAGAACCCAATGCTCCCAAACATCAAGGCATCAGTTATTTACTCATTCCAATGGATACACCTGGCATTGAGGTCAGACCATTGGTTGACATGACTTTGGATGCTGGGTTNAACGAAGTTTTTTTCACGGATGTCAGAATTCCTGCTGAAAACATCGTTGGGAANAGGGGGCAAGGCTGGCTTGTCGCAAACAAAACTCTNGTTCATGAGAGAGGATCTTTGGGAGATCCAAACAAGATGATCAGGCGATACGATAAACTCGTCAATCTCATGAAGAGTGAAATCCTCGATGGCGTTCGAATTATTGATAAGCCTGTTTATCGCGATCGATTAATGAAGATACAGGGAAAAATACTTGCATTGAAATCACATGGACTCAGACTTTTGTCTNGCCGCTTGAACAAAGGGCAGGATTTAAATCTAGCAACNATGATAGTTAAGCTCTACGGCACAGAGATGAGATACGAACTTGAATCATTGGCAATCGATGCAATGGGTGAGATAGGAACACTTTATGAAAACAGTCCGCATCTCAGGGATAACGGAGGNTGGCAATATGCCTATATGTATTACTTAGGATTAATCATTGGCGGCGGAACCAGCCAGATTCAAAAGAATATTATTTCCGAAAGAGGCTTAGGCCTTCCCAAAGAACCAAAGATTCAAGGAGTATAAGCATGTATTTTGGATTATCAGAAGAGCAGCAATTCTTTCAAGAGAGCATCAATAAATTCCTAGAAGACAATGTGACCGTCGATGCTTTAAAGGCATACAGAACCGGTGAGAATAAAGATTTAACCAAAACTGTTTACAACGGTTTAAATGAGCTTGGCCTTAGCAGTCTTATCGTACCAGAGGCATTCGGTGGTCTTGGACTCGATTCATTGTTTGCAATCAGTGTTTCAGAATCGCTTGGAAAAGGCGTCGCACCGTACCCATTCATTGGATCATTTCTAATCGCACCGTTTTTAATCGATCAACTTGGTAATGAAAGCCAGAAAGAAAAATATCTGCCCGGTATTGCAACGGGTGAGAATCGATTTGGAGTCGCTTTATCGGAAATAACCGGAAGACGCATCGATTCAAGCATTGAATATTCCAAGCAACGACTCAATGGCAGTAGCTTGTTCGTGATGGATGACATTGAGTGTACTCATTATTTAATTGTCGATTCTGATGCCGGTGTTCACATCATTGATGCTTCCAATGTGAACTTGGAGAGAGTTCATTTAAATACTGTAGATATGACATCGTTTGTCAGTGAGCTGATTTTCAATGGCATTGAGACAGAGGTTTTGAACAATGATTCTGATAATATCGAAATTGTAAATCAAGCAATTGATCTTGGACGAATTGCACTTGCAGCCAATACGCTTGGAGCTGCTCAATNCATGTTGGATCAATCCATTGAGTATGCAAAAGAAAGAAAACAGTTCGGCAGACAAATTGGCTCATTTCAAGCGGTAAAACACATGTGTGCTCAAATGGCATCGGATCTAGAACCTTGTTATTCATTGGTTTGGTATGCAGCACATGCCATGGACCATATTCCAAATGAGTCTCATCTGATGGCATGCCAAGCGAAAGCTCATTTATCTGAAGTTGGAGCCTCCATTGCTAAAACAGCAACTGAAGTTCATGGTGGCATGGGGTTTACAGACGACTTGGGATTGCATTATTGGTTTAAAAGAATCGGGCTCAATCGGCAATTATTAGGAAGTCCAGACTTGTTGAGAGAAGAGGCTGCAAAAGCTCAGGGTATTTAATTAATATTGCATTTCCAGGAATTCTTCTTTTTTTAAGTAACTGCATTCACTGACCCATCGATCGAGAATTTGATTTTCATTTGAAAGCANTGTGCCACTTTGCCTCATCGTATTTTTATCGAGCACAAAGATACTCATTGGATTACCCATTTCATTCCAGGCAATATTTTTCTGGTTATTCATCACCAATGAATTTATGACAGAAGATTTCTCACCCAAGTCCCACTTTTGAATGTTATCTTCTGGTGCGATTGACCAATAAAAATTCTTCTCCAAAGAATCATTTGTATAACTACACTGAAGATACTGAGTCTCCTCGGACGCAGAAACCTGAGCAAAAGATACAAAGGTTATTAAAATCAATAAAAAGGATTGTTTTTTCATAATGATTAATCTTATCTAAAAAAATACTCAAATTATCAAATTTTATGTAATTTATTCAAACCATAGAAAATGACCCGAGAACCCCATATTCATTGGCTTTTTGTCATTAAAGCAACAGATTTAAGCATAAATAATAAATATCGTGCTTTGATATACCTCAAAATGTTGGCAATATTAGTCATACAAACATGTAATTACGTTAACTATAAGGGGGAATCCATATGAAACGTATTATGCAATCAACTCTTGCGTTTGCAATTGCTATGACATTCAGTGTTGTAACAGTTAAAGCTCAAGAATTAGAAGAAATTATCGTAACAGCAACAAAGAAAGAAGAGAGTCTTCAAGACATCTCGGTTTCTGTAACCGTTGTTGATGGCGAATTGATTGAGAAAGCTGCGATTAACTCGTTGCAAGATCTTGGTCGATACGTGCCAAACTTTTCAGTATCTGAAAATGCGATATCAACAATAGCAACAATGAGAGGAATCTCGATTGGTGCTAACCAATCCTTTGAACAATCTGTCGGCTTATTTGTAGATGGTGTTCATTTGCCCAAAGGTCGTCAATTCCGAACCGGTCTTTTTGATGTTGAGCGTGTTGAGGTACTAAGAGGTCCGCAAGGAACTTTGTTTGGTAAGAATACACTCACTGGAGCAATCAATGTCATATCAGCAAAACCAGTCATTGGAGCAGATGATATTTCGGGACGTGTTTCAATTGCAGCATC
>NZHF01000047.1 GCA_002691305.1 Gammaproteobacteria bacterium
CTCTCTCTGAGCCCTTGAAGCTTTTCTCGTCTCTCTTCGATTAATCGATTATCACTTTTGGAATTTTTATCTGACATCTGATTAAACCCCCTGTTTTAAACTCGCTTCCAAAAATTGATTGATGTTGCCATCCAGTATAGCCTCTGGATTACTGGATTCAATTTGCGTTCGTAAATCTTTTACTCTTGATTGATCTAGAACATAGGATCTAATTTGGCTGCCCCATCCAATATCTGCTTTGGTTTCCTCCAATGCTTGAGCCTGATCGAGTTTCTTCTCGAACTCGTGTTCATATAATTTTGCTCTGATTTGTTTCATTGCAGTGGCTTTGTTCTTGTGTTGAGATCTATCGTTTTGACACTGAACGACCAACCCGGTTGGTACATGTGTAATTCTCACAGCGGATTCGGTCGTATTGACATGTTGACCGCCCGCACCGCTTGCTCGATATACATCAATTCTTAAGTCGCTCGGATCAACATCGATCTCGATGTCATCATCAATCTCCGGAGATACAAAGACTGCAGCGAAGGACGTGTGTCTTCTATTTCCGGAATCAAATGGTGATTTCCTGACCAGTCTATGAACACCTGTCTCTGTTTTTAACCAACCGAATGCGAAATCACCCGTTATATGAATTGTGGCACTCTTAATTCCAGCAACCTCTCCTGGTGAGCTTTCAATCAATTCGGCATTAAAGTTATTCGATTCACAATAACGTAAATACATTCTCAGTAACATATTTGCCCAGTCTTGGGCCTCAGTGCCACCGGAACCTGCTTGGATATCCAAAAAAGCGCTCGATGGATCCATTTCTCCGGAAAACATTCTTTGTTGCTCAAGGGCTGATATCTCTTGATTACAAGCTTCAATCTCGGAGGCCAATTCAACAAGCATTTCTTCTTCTTTTTCTGAGACAGCCAGTTCAAGCATGGCCTCGGAATCTTGGAGTCGTTGCTCTATCGACGATATCTGATTGAGTGATTTCTCAAGTTTTGATCGTTCTTTGTTCAGTTCCTGTGACTTTTCTAGGTCCTCCCAAACAGTTGGATCATTTAGAGCCTCAAGAACTTCTTGAAGGCGAAGCCCCTTCTTATCAAAGTCAAAGATACCCCCTGATCGACATAAAGCGATCATTCAATTCAGAGAGTTGGATTTTTAATTGAGAATCATCCATGGCGTTAATCATCAGGGTGTATTATGTCATATGATTTTCTTAAATCGATAAACTCTTGAATATATTCTGATGGTTTCTTAATAAAAACTTGCACCTCAAGATTTTCAACAGCGATCGCAATGACAATTTGATTGATTGCTATACCTGTTCTTTCCTCATACATTGCAGCATAAGCTGAGGACTGCAGATAATAACCCTTGATCCAGCTGTCTCTTTTTGGTTTTGAGCTTGTTTTAAAATCAATAATGGATGGGACGCCATCCCATTCTGCAATCAAGTCTACTCGTCCACCCACTCTGAGTTGATCACTATACAACGGTGCTTCAACTGCATTAATGACTCCAAGCTTTTTATCAAGCACGCCGGACAATCTTTCAAACATTAATTGTGGAGTGGTTTTCTTCTCATCGAACAAACTTTGTTGCTCTTTGAGTTCATTTTTCACATAGAGTTCTGCTAATTTATGAACCTCATTGCCTCTTGTAATAGCCGCACTTGTGATCTCATTAGCTCGTTTTTCACCGACCCTCATTCTCCATGCCTGAATATCATCTTTTGAAAGAATCCCAACAACCGTTGTCACTGAAGGATATGACAATCCGTCTGGTGTATCGTAAAATCTACGTCCATCAACTGTTTTTGAATTCAATTCATCTAAATTAACTAGGTCGAGCTGAAACATAAGAAACTCATTGTGTGGATTAATAAATAGTTTGAATTAAATATGATAATCGATTTTAAAAATGAATATGACAACAAACGCACTTATTGAAGAGAGAACGGACACAAAGATAAAGTTTAAAGGAGTCTGGTATGAAGAAAGTTGCCTCATTCATGACAACGAAATCCAATCACCATGGAGTCACCCTAGTGTTGACCAAATGAATCTGGAGGATTTCTCATTCATCATTGATAACAATTGTGAATTGGTTCTTTTTGGAACAGGGAAAAATCAGGTTTTCCCATCTCTTGCTGTAATCACTGAACTGCAAAAGATGAATATTGGAATTGAGATTATGGATACAAAGAGTGTTTGCAGAACTTTTAATATCCTTACTTCAGAGTATAGGAATCCCACTGCTTTGATCATAATTGATTAATGCTTTAAGTGAGTTGTGAGACTTAAGCCTAGTCCGAAATATTTCGATTCGATGTATATATCTCAATTTCTCCACTAGTGTTTACCCTTAATGGAAACATAATCAAATCGAAAGTCCCGCTTGAATCAATGTCATGTAAGTATCCTTGAGAATCAATATCAATAGTATAAGTAGGCCAATCTGTTGTGTTTAGATTGAAATAAGCATTCATATTCCTGATGTAGACCTCTGGGACGCCCCTATTATTGTCTTGCTCATTCCAATCTTGGCTAAAAACCTGAGCAACAATATCATTTTGATCATCATTATCTACATCGATACAATCAAAAAAGTTAAAATTATGATTAATTTCTTCACCTATTATCTCTATGTTTCTTTCGATTAATTCTTCATTAAAAATCTCATAAAATGCAAAAATGACTACTGGAACTGTATCGGTTTCTGAATAATATCCATTCTCATTGATTTCTCCAGATTTGAGCTTGCTTGCATTAATTGCAGCAATGATTAAATCTTCTTGGCGACACATTTCTGCTGTCATTCCATGGAAGTAATTTTCTCCACGAATATTATAGACCCCAAGCAGACTGTAATTGCCGGTTCCATCATTGTTCCAACTTTCAAAATTAACCTTAAATTTTTCTCTGGTCAGCAAAGAGTGGACGACGGTATTATTTCTTATAAGCTCAAGGCCTTGTGAATCATTTCTTCTCACACTGTTGACAATGTAATCATCGAATAATATAAAACTTGCAAAACTTAAATCTGTATATTCATCGGATATCTCGGTCCATTCTGAATTATTAAGCTCGAATGCTTGAGAGCTATGACCAGCAAAAAAAACTTTGTTATCTTTGATTTGAACCGAGTGGCCCCAGTCTGGTTGCCCGATCCGGAGAACTTCATAACCAGATTCATTGCTCATTAATATTGAAGGGCGAGCATAATTTGCGATTATTGATTCAGAATCAAATGCTGCCCTTCCATCCTCCCAATTCATTGCAAATGCAAAATCTTCTTTTCCATCATCATTTAGATCTCCTCTAGCATATTTCCTACTCGCTCCACCTAATTTAGGCTGTATCTCTCCAAAAACTTCGATGTTATTGATTGAGTAACCTCCAAAGCTATCACTGAGATATGTCACAAGCACATCTTGTGTAGGCTGATCATCAAATTCTGCTGGTGTTAAAGTATCGCACCAAAAATGAGCGATAAAATCTGTGTAAATGTCATCATTGATTAAAGTTGGAATTAGAAATTGAAACGATGGCTTGTTGCATGATTCAGAATAATAACTTGCGGCATCAGATAGCTTAATGGGTGTTTGATTGAATAATGGCTGTGAGGAGATATCTTCGGCTGTCGGAATAGTTGGGCTGTAAGTGTTATCTGATCCTGTGCCGCAACTTGAGATTAATATTAGACACAAAACAAAGTATAAAGATCTTATTTTCATGTTTTAGCTAGAGAGAATGTAAATTGATTTTCAATCCTTAGGTAGTCTTGAAATTAAAAAATACACCCCTAGAAGCAAAACAATAAAAATTACTACTTTAGTGAGCATTTTAAAATACAGACCAAATAAGCCCGATCAGAAGCAGAGCCATGAATAAATAGCCAAGCTTATCTGCATGATTCATGATTTTATCGACAGCCACCTGACCACCTTTCTTTGATGCGTATGCCACAATAAAGAAACGCAAGCCTCTTGAAACAATTGAAGCCAAGAGAAATATGATAATATTCATTTTCATGCTTCCAGCCATGATGGTGAATATCTTAAAAGGAATGACGGTAAATCCAGCTATTAAGATCACTGCAGAGCCCCATACTGTAAACCAGTCAGTTGCTAATACATACGCATCCATCAATCCGATTGACTCAATGTATGTCATGGCAAAATCAATTGCGTAAAAGCCGATCAAATAGCCTACAAGGCCCCCAATCACTGAACTGATTGTTGTCATATAAGCATAAAAATAGGCTCTGCTTCGGTTAGCAATGGACATAGGGATCAATAAGGCATCTGGTGGGATGGGGATAATAAACCAGGCCTCAACAAAGCTCCATGTAAAGAGCAAATAGATTGCACCCGGACGAGAAGACTGGTCAAGAACAAAATTAATGATCTTTTTTATCAATTCTTGCATCGCTTACAACCAGTCTTTAAATTCTTCCATTGATTTAAAATTAGTAAAATCTGTGTCCAATGGCGTAATTGAAACCTTGTTTTTTGAAATGGCATCAAAATCCGTTCCCTCTTGCCCCAATATAGGATCGGGTGGCGGGCCTACCCAATGAATCTCATTTCCATATGCATCGGTATTATTTTTATTCTGCTCAGGCAACTCTCTGCGTCCTAAACGCGTAAGAGAGTAGCCTTGTAGATCTTCAAAAGGTATGTCAGGAACATTAATATTGAGGATCGATGAACGGTTGGGTAAATCATCCAACCTGTTTTCAATGATGTCGCGCATCACTTCAACCGCGGTGGAGAAGTGATCGGGCTTTAAGTTAGTGATCGAGACTGCCAGCGAAGGAAATGAATGAAAACGAGCGCCCATTGCAGCGCCTACGGTCCCTGAATATAAGACATCATCCCCTAGGTTTGCTCCATGATTGATGCCGCTGACTAAAATATCTGGAGGAGATTTTAAGATTCTCGTCATGGCCATAAATACACAATCAGCAGGTGTGCCATTCACATAAAAACCATTGTCCTTGTATTTTCTTATACGAAGTGGGTTTTTTAGAGTCAATGAACTGCTTGCACCACTGTGGTTATTCTCAGGGGCCACAACTGTTACATCACCGAGCTCAGAAAGCATTGCATCAAGTTCGGTTATGCCTTTCGAGAAATAACCATCGTCATTTGTTAATAATATTTTCATGGACTATAGATTCTCAGCAATATACTTCATGCGTGACTGCACTTCATCATCAAACCAACCTTCTGCATATCCATCCGACATAATTGCTAACTGCTCATCAAATAGATCATTGATTTCAGCTTTTGCATTCAATCGGGTTCTATTCATGGCTGATGGCGGAAGTTGAGAAAGGCTTTTCAACCATTCGAAGGTTTTTGATTTGACCTCATCTGGATCAACCAACTCATCGATGAAACCGATTTCATGTGCATGATCAAAGTCCATTAATTTGCCGAGTACCATAAGATTGGTTGCATGTTTTTCTCCAACATGTCTTGCAAATCCTCTGTAAATGACTTTAGGAACTTCAAGTCCAACAAAGACCTCATTCATCCCAATTTTAAAACTGCCTTTTGCAGCAACTCTGTAGTCACAAAAATTGGCCAATACCGCTCCTCCTGCAGGACTGTGTCCCGTGATTGCTGCAGCAATTGGGATCGGACTCTTTGAGATCTTTGCCATCAACCCCCAGAACAATTTAAAAAATATTGAAATTTCGTCTGCATCCATCTCTAGTAGTTTTTTCACATCCAATCCAGCAGAGTAAATGCCCTCTCTTCCACTCAACATGAGTCCTTTTGCACCATTATTGGTGTGCGAGTCGATCTCTTGATGTAATGCCTCTACCAGCTCAAGATTTAAGGCATTGACAGGCGGACGATTCATTTGAATATCGATGATGCCGTCGTTCTCAGTTGTTAAAATAAGTTCCGTCATTTTTTCTCCATTCAAAAATCTTTATTCAACAATTAAATAAAATTCTTCTCCTTCCTTGATCATTCCTAGGTCCGTCCTTGCTTTCTCTTCAATGGACTCGGTTCCTGATTTGAGTTCCTCTATCTCTCGTTCCAATTGTTGATTTCTTAACTTTAATCTTTGATTTTCTTCGCTTTGACTATTAATCATCTGTTGAAGCTCTTTCACTCGATTAAGTCCATCGTCTTTCACCCATATATCGAACTGAATTATCAAAAAAAAGACAATGAGTATGGCAATAATAAAACGAGTCATTTTAGCTGATTAAATGCTTTCCTTCCTGGGTACTCCGCCTGATCACCAACGATGGATTCAATTCTCAGTAATTGATTATATTTCTCAATCCGATCAGATCTACACAAAGATCCTGTTTTAATTTGTGAGATTTGAGGACGCATTGAAATATCTGCAATCGTGTAATCCGATGTTTCACCTGATCTATGTGATATCACTGATGTGTAGCCATTTTTGGCTGCAAGAGAAACGGCTTCCAGAGTCTCGGTGAGGGTTCCAATTTGATTGGGTTTAATCAATATTGAGTTTGCAACCTTTTGGTCAATACCTCGTTTAAGAATTGATGGATTTGTCACAAAAAGATCATCGCCAACAAGCTGAACCTTTTCGCCTATNGCATCGGTCAATAATTTCCATCCTTCCCAATCATCCTCAGCCATACCGTCTTCAACAGTGATTATTGGATAGTCATTAACCATTTGTGTCAGGTACTCGACAAATCCGGATGAATCAAAAGATTTGCCCTCAGAAGACAAATGATACTTTCCGTCACGATAAAACTCCGTACTGGCAACATCGAGACCGATCAAAATGTCGTTTCCAGCTTCGTATCCTCTTGATTCAATGGCTTCAATGATGGTTTCTATCGCAGCAACATTGCTCTCAAGATTAGGAGCGAACCCTCCCTCATCTCCAACAGCGGTACTCATGCCTTTTTTATCCAAAACATCCTTGAGTGAGTGAAATATCTCTACCCCGGCCCTGAGTGCATCAGAAAATCGATCGAAGTTAACAGGCAAAATCATAAACTCTTGGATATCGATATTATTGTTCGCATGCTCACCGCCATTGATGATATTCATCATCGGCACTGGAAAACTATATGGGCCCTTCGATAAGTATTCAAATAAGTGAGTTTTCCTAGAGGCTGCAGCAGCTTTTACACAAGCAAGCGACACCGCAAGGATCGCATTGGCACCGAGTCTGGATTTATTCTCAGTGCCATCTAATTCGATCATGGTTTGGTCGATCTTTTNTTGATCAGAAATATCTTGATTTAAGAGTGCCGATTGAATCTCTGTGTTGATNTTTTNAACGGCAGTTGAAACACCCTTTCCAAGATATANCTCTTTGATTTCATCCCTCAATTCAACTGCTTCTCGACTTCCAGTNGAAGCACCTGAGGGTACAGATGCTCTTCCCNTTGTACCATCATTGAGTAAAACCTCTGCCTCTACTGTCGGATTCCCTCTTGAATCGAGTACCTGAATAGATTTCACTGAAATAATTTCACTCATCATTAATCTCCTTTGTCAGATGATTATTTCTTAACGATTTGATCTATGGATAATAACTGTTCTAGCAATGGTTTGAGGTTATCCAATGGAAGTGAGTTTGGTCCATCACTGAGAGCATTCGATGGATCAGGATGGGTCTCAATAAATATGCCTGCAATTCCAACGCCCACAGCACCCCTAGAGATAGGAACAATGAACTCACTCTGGCCATCCGATGACGCACCTTTTCCACCAGGAAGCTGGAGAGAGTGAGTGGCATCGTATATTACGGGGCATGAAGTCTCTTTTAATATAATCAGTGAACGCATGTCCGATACAAGATTATTATAGCCAAATGTATAACCTCGCTCGCAAACCAAGATATTCTTGTTGCCCGTAGACTCTGCTTTCTTAACGACATTCTCCATGTCCCAGGGTGACAGGAACTGCCCTTTTTTTATATTCACCGGTTTTTGTTGCGATGCAACATTAATAATNAAATTCGTCTGTCGGCAAAGGAATGCAGGAGTTTGCAATACATCAACCACTGAAGCGACCTCATCCAATGGCGTNTCCTCGTGGACATCTGTTATCACAGGCAATCCTAATTGATCTCTAACGCTNTCAAGTATTGAGAGCCCTTCCTCCATACCTGGACCACGAAAACTATTGATTGATGTTCGATTGGCCTTATCAAAAGATGACTTGAATATATATCCCATACCCAATGATTCAGTGATTTCCTTTATTTTGCCTGCGATGTCATGAATCATATCTTTTGACTCAATTACGCAAGGACCTGCGATCAATGTCAATGGTGATTCATTGTCAATATTCAGATTAGAAACTTTAACTGCCATAAATTAATTCTTTTTAGAGTATTCTACAGCAGCTTTTATAAAAGATTGAAATAAAGGATGACCTCGAAGCGGTGAAGAGGTGAATTCTGGATGAAATTGACATGCAATAAACCAAGGATGATCATCAATCTCTATCATTTCTGCCAATCCGTCTTTGGAAAANCCTGAAAAGATTAGNCCGTCTTTCTGAAGTTCTTCGAGGTAAGTATTATTAAACTCATAACGATGACGATGCCTTTCTATGACTGATTCTGCATCATAGATTTTTTTAGCCTTCGTGCCTTCTTTAAGCAAGCACTCTTGGGCACCCAATCTCATTGTTCCACCCAGCTCGGAGGTTTCATCTCTGTTTTCNGTAGAACCGTCTTCATTCATCCACTCTGTAATCATCGCGATCACTGGTGAAGATGTGTCTTGATTAAACTCGGTACTNTTTGCATCGTTATGTCCCAAGACATTTCTAGCATATTCGATCACNGCCGCCTGCATTCCAAGGCAAATCCCCAGAAAAGGAATACTGTTTTTTCTTGCGTATTCAATTGACTGAATCATTCCTTCGATACCTCTNTCTCCAAATCCACCAGGTATGAGTATNGCATCCATCTTGGATAGACAATCTGTGCCATTCTTTTGGATATCNTCTGATTCAACATATGCAATTTCAACATTTTTCTTGTTCTTAAATCCTGCATGCCTCAAAGCTTCACTCAGTGAAATATACGAATCTTTAAAATCAACGTATTTTCCAACCATTGCTATTTTTACTTTTGAATCACTTTCTTTTGAGGCTTTAAAAACATTTTCCCAAGGTGTCAAATCTGCTTTGGGCACGTCTAATTTTAATTTCTCAACAATTATGTCATCCAGGCCTTGATCTCTTAGGATAAGAGGGATCTGATAAATATCCTCTGCATCATGTGCTGAGATGACAGCATTCTTATCAACATTTGTGAAAAGAGCAATCTTATCGAAATGCTCTTTAGGAAGAGGTAATTCAGAACGACATACCAAAGCATCGGGTTGAATTCCAATTGCTCTAAGCTCTCTGACTGAATGCTGAGTTGGCTTGGTTTTGATCTCTGCTGAAGCTTTGATGTAAGGAACCAATGTCAAATGGACATAAGCCACCTCATAGCCGTCTTTATAGATTCCCATTTGCCTGATGGCCTCTATAAAAGGAAGCGACTCAATATCGCCAACAGTACCGCCAACTTCGACAATTGTTATGTCATATCCTTGCGAACCTTTGACAATGCTTTTTTTAATTTCATCTGTGACATGCGGGATGACTTGGACGGTTGCCCCTAGATAGTCTCCTCTTCTTTCTTTGGCAATAACAGTCTCATAGATTTTCCCAGCCGTGTAGTTGCTATGCTTACCGGTTGTGGTTGAAACATATCTCTCATAGTGGCCCAAATCCAAGTCTGTTTCTGTTCCATCTTCTGTGACAAAAACTTCACCATGCTGATATGGGCTCATTGTTCCAGGGTCAACGTTTAGGTATGGATCAAGCTTCATCATGCCTACTCTTAATCCTCTGGATTCCAAGATTGCACCTAAAGATGCAGAAGTCACACCCTTGCCGAGTGCCGAAACAACTCCACCTGTAACAAAAATATAATCCGACATGCCCGGGCACCTGTATCTAAAAATTTAACTATGGGAATTTACTCGAGAAATACTGATGTGTTTATCGCAGTCCCGGTATTACAAATTAGCAAACTATGATCAGGCTCTCAATCATCATTTTCATAAGATTTTCATCTTTGTGTTCCAATGAATTGTAAAAGCAGGTTCCGATTCAGTAGCAATAAAATTCTCATTGATCCACAAATCCCCTATACATATGAGATGCTGATCATCATATATGAGCGGAACCTTATCTCTAATCCAAGGGAGAATCTTCTTTTCATTGAAAAAATCTTTCAATGTTTTTGACCCATTGTCAGCATTGAAAAACATTTTCTCTCCGCCTTTGCGGAACTTGATTTGGAGATTTGAAGAGCATTTATCCAGTGAAATCCCATTGCCTTCTGTAATTTTAGTGTTCAATTTTCCAATCGGGTGGCTAAGACTAATGGATTGATTAATCGACCACGAGATGTTTTCAGTTGCCTCACAGGGCATCACTTCAGCTTTATTCAAAAAATAGAGTCTTCCATTGAATCTTCTGATCACGTATTCGCTCCATTTTATTTCAGCAGACTTCTCATCATTCATGATCAAATCATTGATACCAGAATTAAGAATATGCATCGAAGGCATTGGCATATTATTTTTTTCTATCATGTATCTGATCATGTTCTTAATCCTGGGAATGGAATATGAATCAAAGTTACTGATACTGATGGATTTGAATGTATTTTCTTCTGAAAGATCTTCGGAGGCAACTTCGTTCAATAATTCATGATTTTCAGTTGCTATAAGTGATAGACGATGAACTGCATCATCCGCTGTAGTCCATCTATCTTTGATCTTTGGAGTAAGATACTTTCTTATATAGTTTCGATCAAAAGAGCTGTCTTCATTGCTTCCGTCTTCGATCCATGCAATGTTTTTTATTGAAGCATAATTTTCTAAATCGGCTCGAGAAAAGTTCAAAAGAGGCCTAAAAATAATATTCATGCCATCATTTCTAAAACGAATGATTCCCCTAAGACCATCTACGCCTGTTCCTCGAAAGATTCTAAAGAGTATCGTTTCAAGCTGATCATCCTTGTGATGAGCAGTTAATAATGTCTCATTTGAATTCAAAGATTCTTTAATGACATTATATCTTTGATCTCTCGCATTGGCCTCTAATCCAAAGCCATCGCTTTCAGGATGAATTGATTTGATCATGAGATCTATGTTCATTCTTTCACATTGCTCTTTACAAAATATGCTCCAAGCATCTGATTTTTCATGAAGATTGTGATTCACATGAATTGCTCGCATTTTGTATCTCTCAGAAAGATGGGTATGCATCAAAGTCAATAGAACCATCGAATCAAGCCCGCCACTGAGGGCAAGACATATTCCTTCGGTTTCTATTGAGGAAAACTGGCTTAAAAATCTATCCTCAAAGTTTTGAAGATTATTCATGATTAGTTTTCATTGAATTCGCCAATTGCCTTGTATTTTGCCCTCCTTTTTTCAAGCAAGGTCTCAGGATCTATTGACTTAATGGCCTGGAGAGAATCAATGATGCTTCTTTTGATTAAAGTATATGTTTCATTCGGATTTCTATGGAAGCCGCCAAGTGGTTCTTCGATGATCTCATCAACCAAACCCAATTTATTCAAGCGCCCAGAAGAAATACCCATTGCCTCAGCAGCAGTTTCTGTTTCATCTGGAGTCCTCCATAGAATGGATGAACATGCTTCAGGTGAGATGACTGAATAAATCGAGTATTCCAGCATGATAAGCTTATCACCCATTCCAATTGCCAATGCACCACCTGATCCGCCTTCACCCAAAACTAAATTAATGATAGGAGTTTGCAGAGATGCCAGGGTGAAGAGATTTCTAGCAATTGCCTCACTTTGCCCTCTCTCCTCAGCACCGACTCCAGGAAATGCACCAGGTGTATCGATGATTGTGATAATTGGTATGCTGAATTTTTCAGCAAGCTTCATCATTCGTTGTGCTTTTCTATATCCTTCTGGTCTTGGCATACCGAAGTTTCTTTTCATCTTTTCATTGGTGTTATTGCCCTTTTCTTGAGCAATAAACATGACTGATTGACTCTCAATTTTTGCAAGTCCTGAGACAATTGAGGAATCATCAGCATACATCCTATCGCCATGAAGCTCTTGAAAGTCCTCACTGATCGATTCAATGACTTGGATCGATTTTGGTCTAAGTGGATGCCTTGCTAGTTGAGCAATTTGCCATTCGCTTAGATCTCCAAAGATCTTTCTTGTGAGAGATTCGGATTTCTTTTGAAGTCTTTCTATTTCATCATCCAGTTCAATTGCAGTATCTGCATTTGTATTGGTCAACTTCAGCTCGTCGATTCTTCTTTCAAGTTCAACAATCGGTTTTTCAAAATCTAAGAAATCCATAATAGTTCATCAGTTTGGATGATTTATAATTAATTGTACAACAACTGTGAATACCTTATCTCTTATCAACTTGAAATAAACTGAAAGTTCTCAATTCCAAGCTCCTCAGCTAAAGTCTCACGTAGCTGCTTGGTTGGACTCACTTTCCATTCATCACCAAGTCTCATCTTCGTCTGACTCACATCGCTTAGATAGTTTAACTGTACGGAACAACTGCCTGGTGTATGAGACTTAAGAATCTTTTGGAGTTTTTGAGGATTGAAGTTAGAGTCGCATCGGATCACTAATTTTTTTGCCTTATTGCTGATCAGTTCTTGAAGCAGAGAGACTTCCTCGATGACCAATTGCCACATGTCTGCATAACTATCAAAACGAAGCTTTCCTTTAAGAAACAGTAGCTGATTATTCGTGATACTGCCTTTGAGACTTTCCATTTTTTCACCAAAAACAATCCCCTCAATCATTGCAGTGCCGTCATCGATTTTAAATGCAAGATTATTTCCTCTTCGCTTTACGTCTGTGATTAATCCAGCTAAATCGATTAAAGAGTTATTGTTTCCGTAACTTTCTCTTTTCTTTGAGTCGAGCATTCTCTTTAACGAAGAAATGTTATAACGAGTAAAGTGTTTACAATCATTGCGATATGCATCAAATGGATGTCCGCTAAAATAAAAGCCCAATGTCGCATACTCAAAACCCAATTTCTCATCAACTTGCAATTCCTTTGCTCTTATTAATTCAGGCAAGTTCTGGTCCTTATCGTTTGAAGAATAAAATAAATTTGTCTGGCCAGCTGTTTGTTCATGATTTAACTTATTTGAATATCCCAATGCAGTTTGAATGGAATTCAGCAATGTCGATCGATTCTCACCAAAAACATCCATTGCTCCAGATTTTACAAGGGCTTCAAGCGTTCTTTTAGAAGGCTTTTCAGCGGCCAATCTTGAGCAGAAATCAAAAATATTATCGAACTCACCGTTTTGTTTTCTTTCTTTATATATTGCCTCTGAGATAGATCTGCCAATGCCTTTGATTGCTCCCAATGCATATCTGATTTCATCTTTATTCCAGACACTGAACTCATAGGCTGAATGATTTACACATGGGGGTTCGACTAGGATATCAAATGTCTCGCAATCCTCTTTGATGCGAATAAGTTTATCTGTATTTTCCATATCATATGTGAGTGATGCTGCAAAAAATTCTGTTGGATGATGCGCCTTGAGGTATGCAGTCTGATAAGCGATGAGGGCGTATGAAACAGAATGAGATTTGTTAAATCCGTACCCCGCAAATTTTTCGATCAATTCAAATATTCTTCTGGCTGAGGCTTCAGGTATATTATTTTCAATCGCNCCCTGAATAAAAATGTCTTTTTGCTTTGTCATTTCTTCAGGAATTTTCTTTCCCATGGCTTTTCTAAGAATATCTGCGCTGCCCTGAGTATAATTCGAGAGCTTCTGGGCAATTTGCATTACTTGCTCTTGGTATACAATCACTCCGTAAGTTGGCCTTAAGATTGGCTCAAGTGATGGGTGAAGATAATCAATAATATTTGTCTCNCCTCCTTTCCTTCTTTCTATGAAATCATCAACCATGCCTGATTGGAGCGGGCCAGGCCGAAACAAAGCAACCAGTGCAATAATATCTTCAAACCTAGAGGGCTGCATTCGGTCAATGAGNTCCCTCATTCCNGGTGATTCNAGTTGNAAAATACCAACTGTTCGTGCNGAAGATAACAGTTTATATGTAGCATGATCAGTTAAAGAAATATCCTTGATATCNATTTTTGATTCAGCGTTAACATTGATTAACTCAACGGCATTCTGAATCACTGTGAGAGTCTTTAAGCCAAGGAAATCAAATTTAATAAGCCCTATAGATTCTGCATCATCTTTATCAAATTGAGTGACTGTGCCTTCTTCATCATCAACCTTATATAGAGGCATGAAATTTGAAAGATTTGATGGAGCAATAACAACTCCACCCGCATGTGTACCTGCATTTCTTACCAAACCCTCAAGTTTAAGCGATAAATTTATAATGGACTGAACATCATCGTCTTCTTCATACTTATCAGCCAATTCATTAGACTTCTTCAATGCGTCACCGAGGGTAATACCAATTTCAAATGGAATCATCTTGGCCACTCGATCCACAAAACCATATGGATACCCAAGAATTCTCCCAACATCCCTTACAACTGCTCTAGCTGAGAGAGTTCCATAAGTAATGATCTGTGAAACTTTTTCATCACCGTACCTTTCATTGACATAATTAATAACTTGATCTCTTCCATTGATACAGAAATCGATGTCAAAGTCAGGCATTGATATCCTCTCGGGGTTAAGAAATCGTTCAAAGATAAGTTCATGCTCTATGGGATCGATATCTGTGATTCCAAGAGCATATGCAACAAGAGATCCTGGTCCAGAACCTCTTCCAGGGCCAACAGGAATATTTTGACTACGGGACCATTGAACAAAGTCAGCAACAATTAGAAAATATCCTGCAAAACCTGTTCTTCTGATGATCTCGATCTCATCCTTCAAACGTTTTCGATAAACTCTCAAATCTTCTTTATCATTTGACAAAATATTCTTTAGACCATCATTTGCCTGTTGCTCTAAATATTCATCAATGGTTAATTCCTTTGGTTTATCAAACTCA
>NZHF01000048.1 GCA_002691305.1 Gammaproteobacteria bacterium
GTCCAGCAACACTAACATTGAACATTAATGTATCTCCAACCCTAGCTTGTACAGATGCGTTATTTCCACTAATATTTCCACTACCATCAGTTCCATTAAGTACATATGCAGATGCACCAGAATTAGTTACTCCAATAGTATAATTCTCAGCATTCTTATTTCTATTCTTCCAATTTTCATGTGGATATACTACAGCAGAATCAGGTCGTTTTTTCTCAAAGTAAAGATATCTATTATTACTATTAGCTAGATCTTTATAATTTTCTGACCACAACGTTGTTTTTGATACATTGGTTGAAGGAAAAGTCCTTGCAGTTGCTGGATCAGACCACCATACAATACGAACAGCACCGCCTCCACCAATTGTATCTTGATATGCATTATTCCATGACCAACATCCAGAACCACCACCATATTCACCACCCCTTCTACCATTATTACTACCAGAAGTTCCTCCAGTAGTACCACCTGATCCACCNNNACCACCATTNTGNNNATTACCACCAGNNCCNNTAGNANNTTCTCCATATATTCCTGTACCACCTCCACCACAACCTTGAGTCAATCCATCACTGAAACCGCCACCGCCGCCACCGCCGCCTCCAGCACCATCTGTTCCTTGGCTATTTNCANNANATCCACCATTACCACCATTTCCTGAATATCCACCAGCACCACCTCCTCCACCAGCATCACCATGTGTAAATACAGCACCGCCGCCACCATTACCACCACCATCTCCTGTATATCCTCCACCTTCACCATTACTTCCTCCCTTAGNACCACCTTGACCCTGAACAGTAGAAGCAGATATAAAAAATGATGCTTCACCATTTTCATTTTGACCATTGTTACCAACTTGTACAGAATATGCCTGACCTGCTGTTACTGAAATATTATTTTTATATCCTAATCCACCACCTCCACCAGATCTTTCTCCTCCACCAGCACCAATACATACAGCAGATACCTGAGTTACACCAGCAGGACATGTCCATGAATAAGTTCCTGGTGTTATCCATTCTGCTTCACCATAACCTTCTGCAGAACCATCTGAAGAAACTTGATCTGCTTTTGCAAAATCTTTTATATGTTGTATTGCATCTTCCTGTGTCATATTTGGTTCTTGTTCTGCAAGACATGCAAGATATCCAGCAACTTGAGGACCAGCCATACTAGTTCCATCAATATCTGCTAGTTTAAAATTAGCATCTCTTGGATCATTTACTAGAGTTCCATATCCTTCTGTAGATGCAGTAGTATCAAAAACGGAAGAAATGATATTTGATCCAGGTGACCATATATCAACTCTCGGACCTATATTACTAAAATCGGATTTATATTCATCTTTAACATCACCAACAGAACCTACACATATTGCATTAGCATCTGCACCTGGACTTGATCCTTTAGAATGATAATATGTTGATGCACCAATTTGATAATAATTGTTAAAATCAGAACCAGTAGGTAAATCACACATCCAAAAAGAATTACCAGCAGAACTGACAACAATAATACCGTCATTTATAGCATCTTGTACATCAGCCTCAACAGAACTAACTCTTACAGGAACTCTATACAAGGTAGTATTATATGGACAAGGAACTCCATTTGCTTCTAATATAGTTTTTCTTTCAGCATCTGATCCACTTACTGATGTATTAGCTCCTCTATAATTAACATTCGTAATGCTATTAAGATCTGGACTACCTTGACTATAACCCCAACTGTGATTTGTTATAGTTGGATTTTTTCTTCCAGTCTTACTATTAACTGATTTTTGTTTATGAAATTCTCTTAGATAATCAAAAAGATAAACTGCAAAAGAAGAATATGATGTACCAGATCGATTATTAACTAGGTCTGTACTAAATGCTATATTATAAAGATGAGCATCTCTTGCCCATCCTTGAGTATTTCCTCCAGCAGTACCAGCAACGTGAGTTCCATGATTACTTTGACCTGGATTACCATATCCAGTAGCACTGTAAGTATAAGTTTTTCCAGAAGCGTTACTATCTCCAATAGCAGATGCATACTGAAACCAATTGATCTGATTCATTCTAGAACCAGTATTACTAAGAGGATTTATCCAAAACTCTGGATGTTCATGATTTACATGACTATCTACAATTACAAGATCAACATTCTTTCCAGAAGAACCTGTTTGTATTGTACTATTGATAACCATTTGCCCATCAACTCCCCAATTGGCAGTTTGAACACCATCAACAACTCTTTTTAATCCCCAGTTAAGATCACCACTAGAAAAAGTCGTGTTCTTTTGGAAATCACCAGTTTGTGGTCCCCAAAGAGGAGTTTCTTCTAAACCTCTTTCATTAGGTGCTAATTCTATATTGATTACATTTGGGTGATCTTTTAATTTACTTACGTCTAATTCACTTAACTTATAGTGTGTATTTCTACTAATATTTCTTCTGGCAAGACATTCTACTTCCCTATCTGGACAATATCCATCACTTCCAGACGTTTCCATCTCATCATAAAAATTTCCCAAATCGCCATGCTCTCTAACAGTGACGATATATTCTCTCTTTATATCACTGAGCATCTATCAAGCCTCCAACTGAACNATTGTTAGAGATACTGTAATGTTTGCTGCNGATGTTTCNTTNTTNCANACCTTAANNNATATNTTGTNTGATGGTGNTGCATCATTGTTCCATCCCATTATACCTGGACTCATTATGAACGTNCTAACACCTGCTGTACTTGTATTAACTTCTGCAATTACACCAGAACCAGGTACTGGGTCTGTTGTTNCTTTTCGATCTGCNTCTGCTGTCATNGCTGCTTGGTCGGTATACAGAACTACTCGTGCAGCACTTGAAATACCTACTTTCTGCAACATCCATGATTTTCTGCCATCGGTAAAGGTACTGTTCATCGTTGCACCAATACCAATACCACTTACTAGTTTGGTTATTGTTGCTCTTGTTGATAATCCAATACCAGAACTTGCAACACCTTCTAGATTTGATCCATCACCATAAAATGCATTAGCAGTAACAGAACCACCAGCAGAAACAGTCGTAAATGTAGCACCTACACCAATAATATCACCACTGAATGATTGTGCAGTAACTACACCAGAAGCCTCAATCGAACCTGGAATAGCAGTAGCAGTAGATGTATGGAATGTAATAGTAGGATTATTAAGACCACTACCTCCTGCTGACCTTCCTCTCACATAAATCGGTAATGATCTATTAGCACCATCAGGTGAACCGATAAGAGTCAAACCACTTAAATCTATAATATCTCCCCAAGAGGAAGTTCCTGTTACTGATAACCTATCAGCAGAAAAATATCCTTGCCCACCTAAATTTATTCTAGTTGCATCAATATTACCAGAAACAGTTGTTATCCCACCCAAATAAGTAGGACCATTAACTGTTAATGCAATACCAGCAGCAGAAGCAATAGTATTGATACCAACTATTTTTGTTGTACTAATACCAGTAGCATCACCTGTCCATCTACCAGCACCACCTAGACCAGTAAGATTTCCACCATCACCAAAGTAAGTAACAACACCAGTACCAGCAGTTACGATACCAGCATGAATATAAACGTTTCCATGAACAACCGCATCTGACTTAACTGTTGCAATTCCTGTTATAGACGCACCACCACCAACTCTTATATCTCCACCATTTACATTAACTGATCCATTAAATGTCGCAATATTAGCATCACCCGTACTCTCTCCAGCACCAACCTGCAATTTACCAGCAACTAACTGACTAGTTCCTGTAGAACCCAAATTAGTTCCATCGCCAAGATAAGTATAAACCTCATCAAAATTGGCATTCGATTTAGTACCAGCTTCATTCAGGGTATCACCAGTACCATCATTGGCAACCGTTCCTGTTGATATACCTAGTTTGGCCATTCTTATTCCCTAGTTTATAAAGTATTTAGACTATGTAATTGATTGATCTCAACGGCTCAAACCTTCTTACGATAGAAGAAGTGTGAATACCTGTAGCAGATGTAGAAGTCTCTCCCACACCAATACCATTGCCACCATAGAATTTGTAACTGTTTTGTAATTTAGATTTGGTTTGTAACTTACCCCAACTATAATCACCAATTCCTATAGGAGTCTAGATAGTACCAACATAGGAATTACCAGACCCAACTACAGAGTTGTCCATAGTATATATCTCACTATCAAATGTGATTCCTGTAGAGTCAAAGGTAATTGTAGATAATCCAGTAATTCTAGAACCTACTCTTCTTACCATTGTTACTCCAACACCAGGAATATTAACTGTCTTATTCTCAACAGTACCTACAACGTAGATATTATCGACAAATTCAGTTCCTATTGCAACTACAGTATCATCAAGACCATATGATCTTATTAGAGTATGTGCTGCACCAACTGTAGAATTCCTAACAACAAAGAAATCGCCTTGCTGTATCTGACTCAATGTAATAGCAGATCCTACTAAAGAAGGGTCACGTAAATCAGAATTATATGGAATATGGAAGTCAAACAACACAGTATCGCTGTTAGCAATAGTTGTAGTACCAAAACCAACAATTACTCCAGAATCACCTGCGAACCAGTTAATTGGTTTTGTTTCTTCAGTTAATGTTGGTGGAGAAATAAGAACCTGTGGTGTAGAAGTATAACCATTACCACTGTAAGCAATAGACACCGCAGAAATAGATCCTGTGTTGTTTACCGTTGCAGTAGCAAGAGCAGTAGATCCAATTCCAATAGGATTTTGAATAGAAACTGTAGGAGCAGTAGTATATCCTACACCACCATCAGTAACTGTAATTGAAATTACTCCATCACCAGAAACTGTTGNTGTAGCACTTGCACCAACTTGAGTTTCCATATCAACGAAAGTAACTTTCTTCTGGAATAGTAAGTATGGATCAACATTATTCTCATTCTTACCATCAAACAATGGTCTTAAGTTGTCAACATATATTTCAGTAGATCCAGCAGAAATTGCTTTAGTTATGTAAGCAGTTGGTGAAATAANTGGTTCATACAATTCTCTTGCCTTACCTACTTCAGTTTCATCAATAATCATNTCAGCAGTTTGGCGACACCAAGTAACTGGACGTAATAAATTAGGATCACTAACGTTTCCTGGACCNGNNTATGGATCTGTTTCAGCAGTGTCTATTGATAAAATGTTAGTAGCAATCCTTTCATCTTCTTCTAGNCTCCAATGCTGACCTCTTTCAACATCATTATCAATTTCTAATGTNTCTCCACGTTTTACAGTATCAATTATGTTTCTAAAGACAACATCAACATCACCACTTCCCTTATAGAATAAGATCTTAGAAGTATCACCTTTCTTAGGTGCTTCACCGAAGGTAATTACACTACCACCATCAAATCTAAATCCTTTACCAGGAACTTGTANTATATCATTAACAAATACTAATAGAGTATCTTCGACATTGATATTAGATCCTTCNGAAGATTTAATAGCAATGAGGTTACCACCAACTTTTATTGGGAAGTTAATTCTATTAGCATCAAATANATGATCAACATTGTCTAAGGTTTGTAACATACCCATAGACCAACCATTAAATTCATCAGTGAATATATCTTGAACAGTAAGTTCAAATTCTTTAAAATCAGATGTTGTTGGAATACCTAAAGTACCACCAGAGGAAACAGTCAATTTCTCACCAACACCATAACGATATCCACTGTTGTTAATAGAGAAACTAATAACACTAGAACCTTGTCCNACAATAATATCAGCAGTAGCATATGTTCCAACACCTGCAGCNGCAGATCCACTNTAAACTAACGGAATATTAGAATATGAAAGTGGTTTGTCAATTACAACATCTAAGAATGGATCAACCTTACCNCCTCTTGCATAGTTNTGATGTCTGGTTGATAATCCACTATTAACTTCAAATGTAGTACTATCAAGTACCTTAACAACCACACTACCGTCAATAGCAGGNTCAGCACCACTAGGTGAAAGATTCTTTGCTCTAGGAGCAACAATTGCTTGCTGAACTTTACCACCTGAACTATAGAATGTTGGTACTGTAGAAACTCCNATATTAACAGAAATAACAGTTGATCCAACACTAACTGCATTTGCTACAGTTCCACCAACATATGTGTGGTTATAGTTACCACCACTCTTAACAGCACCAGCAGTTGCACTGATGAATGTGTGTGGATAGTTATGACTAATAGGACCAGGATTTACTGGATCATTAACATTGATTAGGATAGTAGTTGTAGTAACTGATAGAATCTTTACTGCATTATTGTATACGTAGTCAGCACCACTACTGGTATTAGCACCAGATGCACGAGGATATGTTCTATTCTGTACTCCACCATTATTACATGAGAAGTTTAATGAATTAGCAGCAAGTCTAATACTTGTACCTGCAGTTAGAGTATGGAGACCAATTGTTAGTTCCATTTCTCCTGATTCAGGATTATATGTTGCAGCACTTACATCATGAGCAACTTCTGGAGTTGTTCCGACATTTAATGTAATCGTACCAGCAGACTGATTAGCACTACTAATTTTAATAAACTTATCATGTACAGGATCAGTTACTCTTGGATAAGGATGGTTAGTAGCATTACTATCCATCGCACAAGTGAATACTAATGAATTAGTTTTAATCTTAACTGAATCATCTATTTTCAATCCATGATTAGCACCAATTGTTAGAACTAAGTTACCATTAGATGGTATNTAAGTTGCATTAGTGACGTTATGTTGAACTAAAGTTCCAATACCGATAACATCTACACCATTGTAATTTTTATCTGGTTTTCTTGGATACTTATGCTGTGTAGCATTTCCATCCTTAGTACATGTGAATGTTAAGGATTCTTTTGCTATCTTAATGTTTCTACCAGTAACTAGTGAATGAGGTTCACTAAGAGTCATGGTCATAATACCAGTAGAAGCAGTATAATCTGCATTAGTTACACTGTAATTAACAGAAGTACTTAAACCAACATCTAATGTAATTGTATTGTTGGTTGTTGCAGCAACTGATACNGATGTCTGATAGATTGGATCAGTTCCTCTTGGATAAGTATGAGGACTTACATAATCATCCATCGAACAAGTGAATGTCAAACTATCATCTGAAATTCTGATAGATTCACCTGCTTTGGTTAGTCCATTAGCAGTTGCTGATACAAATGTATGTGGAGTTACGTTAGTAGAAGGAATTCTATCNACAACTCTAACAGTAAAGGTATTTGCTGTTACCTTACTGATTGGTAACCACTTATTACTTGCAGGATCTGCTTCTACAACACCATTACCTTTATGAACTGCTGCTCTTGGATATGAATGGTTTGAATTATTACCATCTTGACCACATGTGAATACTATAGCATTATCTGCAATCTTAATCTTATCACCATCTGACATGTTATGAGCAGATGCAGTTGTCATGGTCATGATACCAGATACACCATCATAAGTTACATTATTGACACTGAATGTAGATGATCCACGTAATGCATGATCTCCAATTGTCAATACTAACTTACCAGTAGATCCTGTATAAGATGCATCAGTAACATCATACTTAACTAGAGGTGATTTACCTACAAGAAGTGTAATAGTATTCTGACTTGTTCCTACAATTGCAGTTGCTATTCCTGCTACTGGATCTGTTGCTCTTGGATATGAGTGGTTGGTTGTATTACCATCCTGCTTACATGTAAATGTTACTGCATTTGCGTTAACTGTAGCAGTATCATCAACTGTATAAGGATGATTTGGAATAGTAAGTACTAATTCACCTTTTGCAGCATCATAAGTTGCGTCAATTGGTGTTGTAGTTCCTATTCCTGTTACATTAACTCCACCATCAACAGCACTTACGAATGTATGATTATAATCACCACCAGTAACTACCGCACCAGTTGATGCACTAACAAATCTATGTGTGTGATCTCCACCAGTTAATATCGCATCAGCAGATGTTCCTCCAGCCCAAGTATGTGCATATTGATCTGAAGGACCAGCAGCACCAACGTCAACTGTTATTTTGCCATTATTGTAAACTAATCCATTTTCAAGTGCAGAATGGAATGCATGAATAGTAGTATTTGATGAAGGTCTTTGAGTGAAATCTAGAACATTAACTTTGAATGTATTAACCGTTACATCATAAACCTTCAACCATCTATCGATTGAATGATCACCTTTTCTTGGATATGCATGAACTGTTTCATAATTATCCTTATCACATGTAAATGATACTGAATTTTCTAACAGTTTAACAAATTTTCCATTACCAAATCCATGATTGTTGATAGTGATAGTCATCACACCTTCATATGGATCATAAGCAGCATTAGTTACTGTATAATGTTGTCCATCATCTAGGATATTGATTGGTCTATCATAAGCAATATCTTTTCCTCTTGGATAGATATGTGTTGTAGCACCATTATCCAATCCACATGTCATTGCAAGTCCAGTAAATATAACTTGCTTATCACTTCCAATTCCATGAGAAGTGGTAGTCATTACAGTCATTATACCAGATACATTATCATATTGTGCATCATATATGCTAACAGCAGGAGCATAATCACAAGTGAATGCTATTCCTGAAAGAATAACCATTTCAGTCTCCGACAACCCATGAGGATTGATTGTGGTTATTGTAGTAATACCATTAGTTCTTGTATAATCTACATGCTGAATCTCACTTGGTGCATTGAATACTTGAGGATTAGTAACAGCGATTCCTGTAACATGTCCACCAGATACTGATGCAGTACCAATATCAACAACTTTACTTGTAATGTTAGGTGTTGTTCTAACTCCTACATTAACAACTGTCTGAACTCCAGATCTATATCCAGATCCACTATTACCAACACTAACTGAACCAATTGTTCCTGCAATAGAAACATTAGGGGATCCACCAGCATCAACTAATGGTTGATATCCTAAACCTTCTTCAGATCCAACAGAAACAATTA
Organism: Gammaproteobacteria bacterium; assembly: GCA_002691305.1. Taxonomy (GTDB): domain Bacteria; phylum Pseudomonadota; class Gammaproteobacteria; order Steroidobacterales; family UBA11654; genus CACPJA01. Next base: position 9,008 of record NZHF01000048.1, read on the forward strand.
CACCACCTCTTGGGAAAGAAGAAATACCAACATCATTAGTAATTGTTCTTGCAGTACCAACAAAAGTAACAGATGTAATACCAGCACTCTGCTCTAAGAAGTAATCACCAACTAATCCTGGTTCTTGGAAAATGTCGTTAATTAAAACAACTGCATTATCTTGTTCAACACCAGTAAAGTTACCGCCTTCTGTTTTTAATGTAAATGTACTGTTAATCGCATCAAATTCAGAAGAAATGTCATCGAAGATATAGTTGTTGCTATAAGCTTCTGTTGATGTATCAGGAATACCTGAACGCATAAAGGATCTTCCTTGGAAACTTGATCCAGTCTCGATACCTACCCAATCTCTCTCATCAGGTTCATTTGTTGTAGAACTGAATGGTACATTACCATAAGGTGCTTCTACAAAGTTAAGAACGTTATCAACAATATTATAATTACCTTGAACTTTAGTAACTAATGCACTAGTTGCAGCATATCCAACTTTAGTACCTAACCAAGGTCTACGTACTCGTATTCCATTAGCGGTTCCAATACCAACTCCTTCAACCTTCATTATCTCATCACCAATCTTAATCAAATCTCCACCAAATATAGAAGTAATACTTCCAACTTGTACTAGGTTGTCTGTAGTGAATAATTGTTGATCTAGATGAGTTGTTAATGCTGTAGATACAACTGGGGACTGAATAATATTATCAAGAGCAACAATAACCTTTGTATTCTGCCTGTCAGCAACAAATCTCATTGTTGTACCAATACCAACACTAGAAATGTCTAGGATTTCAGGTGTTCCTAATAATGCATCTTCTGCAGATCCTGCAAGTTTAATCTTCTCCTCATCAACTTTAACAGCATAAACTGTACGAGGAAGTTTGTCAGTCTGACCAATACCTGAAATAGTTGTAGTAACAATACCAATATTAGTGCTACTTCCTAATCCAATTGGTTCATATCTAAGTTTTTCACCTGTAACAAAGTAATGATTAGGTAACTTAATTGTATTATCTAATATATCAATAATTTCAGTATCACTTCCATCAAATTCTCTATCAAAAATAGGATAGTTGTTATGTGTTAAATTAAATGCTCTCTTAATATCACTATGAGTACCTTCATAAGTACCAGATTCAGATTGAATTAGTGCATTATCAAAAGTAATTTGATCTTGTAAATCATCCTGAACCTTAAGGGCATTCATGAAATATGTTACTCTCGATGCTTTATTAGCAGGAGCAGTAAATGTTACTTCTACAAATGAAGTTCCGCCTGGATTCTTGTCAAGTCTATAACCAAATGTACCCAATCCAGCAACATCATTATGACTTAGAACTCCCCATTCTGCTTCGTATACTTCACCAGTTTGCAATCCTTCATTATAATCATCAATAATCATATGTTCACTAAAGTATCTTACGGCACTAGCAGTACCATAATTACCAGTTTCAACAAATGCCATGAAGTATGCACCATCAAAACCATCAGTAGTTGCATCCAATTGAGTTGGATACTTCATAATCACTTGTGGAGTTGGCATACCTGATGCAGGTATAGCAACTAAATCGCTCTCTAAACGAGCATGTTTCATATTAACTTGTGTTCCAAAACCAACAAGACTTTCATCAAATTGCTTATAGATGCAGTTAATTACTGTAAGTACTCTAAAGAACTGCTGTCCTGTTCCTGAAGTTGTAAGATCTATTGCAATATTCTCTTTTGCATTTTCTTCTGTTGTTGCTAACTGAATAATATCCGCACTTACATTGATAACATAATAAGTTGTACCACTAGTAAGACCACCAATTGGTAATGCACCTTCTGTATACTTTAATCCAGATCCAGTTGATAACTTATGATCTACCATAGTAATGGTGTCATCAGTATCATTAACTTCAGAAGGTTCTACTGTAAATAACCTATTAGTTGCAGGATGTGGAATAAAGTCAATCTTACACTTACCACTGTCATTATAAGCATGATATGTTCCCATACCAGCACTAGCAACTTCCCCAACATCAGTGGTTATTTGAGGATATTCGATTATATCAATCCCACCAAATGCATCAACTATAAAATTAAGTTCATCCATTTCATATTCA
>NZHF01000049.1 GCA_002691305.1 Gammaproteobacteria bacterium
AATTGATAAATACCCAGAAGCCTTGGAGTTATATGAAGGAAAAAAAATAGGGGATTCTAAATGGGGACATAAAGTGAAAGAACCAAAAGCAATGCAATTGATTAAAATCAAAGATGTTAAATTAAAGATTGATGAGGTNNTCTCACATGTTAAAAGAAGNNCTCAAAACTGANCGTCTTGTAATCAAACCTCCAGAGATAGATGACAAAGTTGAGTTAACTCAATTGACCAATGATTATGAAGTTGTTCAATGGCTCTCAAATATGCCCTTTCCTTATCAGCTAGAAGATGCCGAAGTATTCATTGAACAATCACAAGAAAAAATATTGAAGCATGAAATTAAGACTTACATGATTTTTCATAATAAAAANATGATTGGAGGGATAGNANTNCGAGATTTTAATNAACATTCATGTGAGCTGGGATACTGGCTTGGAAAAAAATATTGGNGCAAAGGTTTTGCNACAGAAGCAGTGGGTCGATTATTAGAGNTGGGATTTGATGAGCTAGATTTAAATGAAATTTATGCGGCATACAAAGTTGGAAATGAAGCTTCTAAAAAAGTATTAGAAAAGTCTGGTTTCCAGTTTTATAGAGAGAAGCAAGAGTTTGATTCAGTNCTTGAAAGAAACGAACAGCTNATAGAAATGGTAAAAAGAAAATGACTGAAAAGAANTGATNAATATNTTCTNAGNCCTCAAAGGTCTCCCTTTTTCCTCATNTCNTTTCTTATTTTNGTNGCACTAATATCNGTGATTGANTCNTNAAATGCTTCTTCCTCAAAAACATAGCCCACGCCTCGACCATAGGTNATNTTGACTATATTTGGAACAAGCATGATTTCGTATTGAACACCTCTTTGATAGCCATCAGAAGCCAAGCCGTCTTCGATGTTTCTACAAACTAAATCCCAGTCAAATGGATTATCGTCTTGTCCCTCTCCTCCAGAGGATTGATGCACATCTCTCACTTGAATCATAACTTGACCAGTTTTTTGGACACATCTTTTAAATAATGCTTGATGTCCTTCATGCCAAGGCTGCCATCTTCCNAGCATTTGAACCGTTGGTTTCTTCCAATCAAACATGTTTTAAAATCTTGTCTGCAATATCCGAGTGGTTGTGATCATTCCATTCAGTGATATGAAAATCGATTTGCTCAGGAGAAATAAAAATTTTATTGGTATCCTCAAATCGACCTTCTTTAATGGTATCCATCCATATAGTGATATCGGCATCAAAATTTTCTCTGGTTTCTTTTGTGGGACAAACAAAGTCACAAACGACATATCGGTCATTTGCTTTCTCAAAATCTGCAAAGGTCCTCATTCTTCTGGATTGTCTCCTTCTGCCCTCATCCGAAAAATCCCAATCGTTTGCCATGTCTCTGAGTTTATCGGCGTTATACCATGCGGCATTCAATAGCGGCACCAGTCTTTCAGCAAGATAAGTTTTCCCACTTCCAGGAAGTCCCATAATCAGAATTTTGTATTTAGTGCTCAATCATGCCTCCTTTGCTGCCTTAAAAACAGCTTGTGCAATTACCAAGTCTTGGACCGCAACACCTGTAAGGTCTGCAATGGTTATTGAATCCTGATTCACCCTTCCTTTTTTGATTCCTGAGAAAACTTCTCCCAACTCAACTACGTTCTCAGAATCAATCAGTGATTGCTTCGCTGCTTGATGTATTTCACCACGAATGAGGTTCTGTTCCAAGCTATCTGCAACAAGCAAATCTGCCCTTGAAAGTAGATTAGGGTCAAGTTCACACTTCTCAGGGGTATCTGAGCCAACCGCTGTAATATGTGTACCGGGTTTTACCCATTCTGATTGAATGAGCGGATCTTTTGAAGAAGTGGTCGTTACAATCAAGCTTGATTCTGTGACAAGTTTTTCTATATCCGATTCAATATTGACATCCAAGTAAGAAAGATCTGCTTTAACTTTCTCAGCCTTTTTAGGGTCTCTGCCCCAAATACTAATCTTCTTAACTTTCATCAGTTCAGAAATATATCTCGCTTGATATCTTGCCTGTACACCTGTGCCAACAATTGCCAGTGACTCAACACCTTGATTTGAGAGTGCATGACTGGCGATCGCACCTGCAATTGCGGTTCTAATGTCTGTTAAATTAGCATCGTCAATCAAGATGGCCTCGGGTTCTCCTGTTTTAATGCTAAATAGCAACATCATGCCTTGTCCAGGCTTGATGCCATCCTTTTCATTATCGGGAAATCCTGACGCAATCTTAATGACATAGTGATCACCGCCCTTTATGTATCCATATTTTATATGAACCTCGCCCCTTGGCTGATCCATNATCAACTCACCAACTGGAGGGATGACCGCATTGCCNTTNGAGTACTCGATAAATGCCTCTCTCATGGCATCACTGATGTCTGTCTTTCGAATCAGTGGTTCAATTTGTTTCCAATTNAGGGTGATTGGCATCATGTTTGTAAAACCTTCAATAATGTCTGATTGGTAATATTACCTCCACAAAGAAGTATTGTGACTTTCTTATTTTCAAATTCCTCCTTAAGGTTATCAAAAGCAGCCAATGCAACCCCTGCTGCTCCTTCAATCAGCATTTGATGTTGATCCATAAATGATTTCATAGCATTTGCTATTTGAGCCTCGCTGACCAAAACAGAGCGATCGACCACTGATTGACAATAATCAAATGTTATCGAGCCCTCTTCAAGAGCTCCTGCCGTGCCATCACTTAGTGTTTGCAAATGTTCAATGCTCTCAATTTTTCCAGTTTTAAGGGCATGGTGCATCGCGGCTGAGTTTTCAGGGGAGCAAGCAATGATCTCGCATTCTCTGCCGACTCCTTTAAGGTAACTGCCTATTCCAGCAATCAGACCTCCCCCTCCAACAGCAATAAAAATCGCATCCATTTGCTCTTGTTCTTTAAGAATTTCAATTCCAATGGTTCCTTGGCCTGCCATCACATCTTCGTCATTATATGGAGACAGGTATGGAAGCAGATTCTTTTCTGCATACTCTCTGGCTGCAATTTCTGCATCACCAGAATCCTGACCAACCAACTCGACTTTGGCTCCAAAAGATTGAATCTTTTTTAGCTTTGCTTTTGAAACGGTATTGGGCAAAAAAATTAAAGCATTGATGCCTAGTATTTTAGATGCATTAGCAACAGCTGAACCATGATTCCCAGAACTTGCAGTAACAATATTTGTATGGCCTTGATCATAAAGTATTCTTGATTTATTCGTTGCACCTCTTGCCTTAAAAGAACCAGTCACCTGAAAGTTTTCTAGTTTTAAGTAGACATCAGCATTGGATTGACTGCTCAAAGCTGGTGAATATTGCAATGGGGTGAATCGAACATCATTTTGAATNCGATGATGTGCTGCTANTACTTTTTTATNAAAATTTTGATCAATCATAAGTATTGATTATANAGGCTAATATACGATTCCGTCATTCTTTCTATGCTGAATTCATCTGACTTCTTTCTGTTCTTCTCTGACATTTCGTCTCTAATGGTCACATCCGAATAAAGCTCAATTAAAGGCGTCAAAAAGTCAGGGTCTTCACCACTGACTAAGTATCCATTTTTGCCATGCTCAATGATGTCTGGAATTCCGCCGACGTCTCTTGCAATGACAGGCAANCCAAAATCNATCGCATCCAAAAGTGTNGAGCCCAATCCTTCGTGTCTTGATGGAAAAATAAATANATCGAAAGCATTCAGATANTCNCCAATGTTCTCTACTTGTCCAGCAAAGTAAACATTATCAAGGTCTTCACTTGCTTTTTTAAACTTTGATTCATCTCTGCCTGAGCCTACCATCAAAAAGCCAATATCATGCTCTTTGTTCTTCGATTCCCTCGCGAGTTTAATAATATCTGACTGACCTTTATGGCTGTCATCCAATTCACCAATATGACCAACAATAAATTTTTGTTTGATTTCTTCACGAATGCGAGATGATTNNAATGAATCNTGACTAAAATTTGCTGAAGCGCTCGGAATGATTCTTAGGTCAATCTCATCACCAAACGATGCCTTTATTGACCTTTCGATCAATGANGATAAACAAATTATCTTTCTTGCATCCGTATATATTTTTTTGCTGATAAAATTCACTTTTGGCATTCTTTCAACCCTTCGGGTATAGATGTAATTTAAAGTTCTAAATAAGNTNTAGATGCAGAAAATAGGAAAAGAGCGTGANTCGTGAAAGTGAATAAGTGTTTTATCCGAAGCCTTTGAAAAAGCATCGAAGGAAAATANATTTGNCTCTATTACATCAAGGTCATCGATGGATTGNCANCGACTGCTTAATTCTGAATTATTTCTGGCAATCAATTTCTGCTTAAAGCCCCTCTCCGATAACGATTTGATGAGAAGCATTGTTTGCCTCTCACCGCCTCTAAATCCATTTGCTAAATTGACATGACAGATCAATGATGAATGATCATTCATCAAAATCTGTCAACTCATAGACTGTTCCACAATAATGACATGGGGTTTCTTTGCCAATGATTTCAAGAAAGACCTTAGGGTGGCCATCATAATCATCGTATTCTTCCATTGGACAATGAAGCGGAAGCTGCTTGGATGTGATTTTTATATGTTTTTCTTTATTTAGAGCCATGACCTTTCTTCATTTCAATAATCATAGTGTGAATTATAACCCAGAATAAAAAAGCCCCCAAGAGGGGGCTTTTTTTGATGGATGAATGCGATTACATCATTCCGCCCATTCCGCCCATTCCGCCCATATCAGGCATTGGAGCAGGAGGGACATCGTCTTGTGGCGCTTCAGTCACCATCGCTTCAGTGGTCAACAACAAACCAGTGACGGAAGCAGCATTTTGTAATGCATATCTTGTCACCTTAGTTGGGTCCACTATGCCCATCTCAATCATATCGCCATAATCATTGGTAGCGGCATTGTAACCATAATTGCCCTCCCCATTTGCGACTTCGTTTAAGATTACTGAAGAATCACTTCCAGCATTGCTGACGATTTGCCTCAGAGGTTCTTCCAATGCACGTCTCAAAATATTAATTCCAACATTTTGATCATCATTGTCACCCTCAAGATTATCTAGACTCTCTTTAGCTCTTACCAAAGCAACACCGCCACCGGGAACAATGCCCTCAAGGACTGCTGCTTTTGTTGCATTCAAGGCATCTTCGACTCTTGCTTTCTTTTCTTTCATTTCAATTTCAGTGGCAGCACCAACTTTAATGACTGCAACACCGCCGGAAAGTTTAGCCAACCTTTCTTGAAGCTTCTCTCTATCGTAGTCTGAAGTTGAGTCTTCAATTTCAGCATTGATTTGACTGATGCGTGCCTTAATGTCATTCGCAGTGCCAGCTCCATCGATAATGGTTGAGTTTTCTTTTGTGATTTGAACTTTCTTAGCACTACCAAGATCTTCCAGAGTTGTTTTTTCCAGACTCAGTCCAACTTCTTCAGAAATAACCTGTCCGCCAGTCAGAACAGCAATATCTTGCAACATTGCTTTTCTTCGATCTCCGAAACCTGGTGCTTTAACACCGGCAACTTTCACGATACCTCTAATGTTGTTCACAACGAGTGTTGCAAGTGCTTCACCTTCGATATCTTCTGCAATGACCAAAAGTGGGTTGCCAGACTTGGCAACAGCCTCAAGGAGTGGAAGAAGATCTCTAATATTAGATATCTTTTTATCAAAAAGAAGTATGTATGGATTATCCAATTCAACGCTTTGGCTATCTGCTTGATTGATAAAGTAAGGCGATAAATAACCGCGATCAAACTGCATACCTTCTACAACATCCAGTTCATTCTCAAGACCAGATGCTTCCTCAACCGTGATGACGCCTTCTTTGCCAACTTTTTGCATGGCTTCAGCGATTACCTCACCAACATCAGTATCAGAGTTTGCAGAAATTGTACCTACCTGAGCAATCGATGTGTCATCGCTGCATGGAACTGATAATGATTGTAGATTTTCTATAATCACACCAGTGGCCTTGTCTATCCCTCTTTTGAGATCCATTGGGTTAAATCCTGCAGCAACTGATTTCAATCCTTCTCTAAATATCGCTTGAGCAAGAACAGTCGCTGTTGTCGTTCCATCACCTGCAACATCAGATGTTTGTGATGCAACTTCCTTAACCATTTGAGCGCCCATGTTTTCAAAATTGTCTTCCAGCTCAATTTCCTTAGCAACAGAAACACCATCTTTAGTAACTGTTGGAGCGCCGAAACTTTTGTCAAGAACTACATTTCTACCTTTAGGCCCTAGTGTAACTTTTACAGCATCAGCAAGAACATTGATTCCAGTCAACATTTTTTGACGCGCAGAGTTTCCAAATTTAACTTCTTTTGCAGCCATTTTTTTTTCCTCTATATTTTAATTTATTGAATGTTTTTTCAAGAATTGACTTAGTCAATCACTGCCATAACATCATCTTCTTTCATTACTAGGAGTTCTTCTCCATCCACTTTTACTTCAGTACCGCTGTACTTACCAAAAAGGATTTTGTCTCCTGCTTTTAATTCCAGTGGCCTAGTTTCTCCATTATCTAGAATTTGACCATTACCAACTGCAACAACTTCACCTCTGCTAGGCTTTTCTGCAGCAGCTTCAGGTATTACGATTCCACCTGGAGAAGTTGTTTCTTCCTCCATGCGCCTAACAATCACTCGATCTTGAAGTGGACGAATATTCATCTCTGATCTCCTCAATTTGTTATTATTTATTGTCTTCAATTGATTTAGCAGTCTCAACAGAAGAGTGCTAATAATAAGGATGATTTTTAAAAATTCAAGCCTGATGGGGAACTTTTTTTTCAATAATCTCGAAAGTAAAAAAAGCATGAAAGTAAAACAGTTAATATTTATATGCATTAATTTAGTAATGACCATATTTTTAATGGCCTCTCCGAACTTGTTTTCACAACAAGTTCTAAAGCCCCAAGAGGCCTTCCTGATAGAGGCATTTATTCAAAATGATGTGATCCAGGTCAATCATAGGATTGAGAATGGGTATTATCTCTATAAAGACAAGATTAACTATGGATCGACCCAAGATGGAGCTTCCTTGGCGGGCTATACTTTGCCGGATGGAATACAGTACAAAGATGAGTTTTTTGGAAATACTGAAATCTATAGAGCACCCTTTAGCGTTTATATCAATCTCAACGAAGGATCAATACTCCCTACAAATTTAGTGGTTGAAACTCAAGGATGTGCGGACATTGGCTTATGCTACCCTCCACAAACTTGGATTATTGATATTCAAGGCGGTTCCAATCATGAGGCCACTCTTTTTTCTCAGGGCTCAAACATATCAGAGGAAGTTAGACTGGGGTCAATCATCACTGAATCAAACTTATTGAGTGTTTTCTTTGTATTCATTGGCCTTGGTTTTCTCTTGGCATTCACGCCCTGTCATTTGCCAACAATTCCAATACTCTCATCTATCATTATTGGCCAGAAAGAAAGCAACAGAACAAAATCATTCACTCTTTCTCTAACCTATGTGCTTGGCATGGCAGTGACCTACTCTGCATTTGGAACATTAACTGCGCTTGCTGGGAATCAGATGCAAGCCCTATTTACAATGCCTGGCTTCATAGTATTTAT
>NZHF01000050.1 GCA_002691305.1 Gammaproteobacteria bacterium
AGCGCAGTTGTTGTAGAATCTGTTCCAAGAAGATTATTCGATAGAAATGTAATTCGGGCTGTACTGAAATGGAAATTTAAACCAAGAATTATCAATGGAGTTGCTGTTGAGAGAAGAGCGATTCAGAGACTGGATTTCAGCTTAGATGCTTTATGAGATTTTTTAAATACAATGCAGCCGTAATCTTTCTGCTTTCATTTTTGACCGCAGCNGAGGCTGCTTCTAATTTATCAAAGCACCATCCCCTTAGAGAAGATAGGGTGGTTTTAGACCGGCCAAATTCAGTGAGGCAGTTTTCATACAANGTNAATAAGAAATTTGAAGGAGTTTCAGATCGCTTTGGTGCTGGAGATTTGGATGGAGCAATGGAAAGCCTGGAGTCCATGCTTGAATGGAATTTATCCAAATACGAAAAGGCAGTGGTTTATCAGTTTATGGGTTTTGTTTTTGTTCAGAAAAATAATATCGATGAAGCGATAAGGGTCTTTTCAANAACCGTTGATCTGAATGTCTTATCCAATACTCAGCATCAAAGCACNCAATTCAATTTGGCAAGNCTCTATGGATCAAAAGAGGAATGGGATCTTACCATTGATGCTTTGATGAAGTTTTATGAATTTGAGCGTGACCCCGTTGCTGAGGCATACATCATGACAGGCATCGCTTATTTCCAAAAAGGCTTGCCCCTTGAAGCATTGCCATATATTCATATAGCCAATCAGAAAGCCACCAAACCAAAAGAGTCATGGCTTCAATTGGAATTGGCAATTCTTTTTATAAACAAAAGATACGATGAAGCCATCACNGTTGTGAAACAGCTTTCTACTTTTTGGCCTGAAAAAGAGAAGTATTGGGAGACAATGGCCGGCACTTACATGGAGATGCAAAAAGACGCNGATGCACTGGCAGCATTGAGTCTGGGTTATAAGAATGAGGCAATCACAAAAGAAGAGACATTGGAGAGCTTAGCGAGGCTTAACTTGTATCTCGAGATACCTTATCAAGCAGCCACGCTTATTGAAAAAAATATACAACAAGGCAGCATTGAAGAAAATGAAGAGAACTTGAGGTTGCTTCTCGGCGCATGGACGGCTGCTAGAGAATTCAAAAAAGCAATTTCCGTTATTGATGTTTTGGCGCCGCTCACAGGAGAGGGAAAACTATACATTCAAAAGGCGATGCTTCTTAATGAAAGCGGAGATTGGGAAGGAGTTCAGGAAGCCACTGAAAAAGCACTTACCGATCAAGANCTNGAGAATCCGGGCGATGTTTATATCCTTCGAGGAATGGCGCAAACTGAGCTTGGCAATTATGCACAAGCGATATCGTCTTTCACCCAAGCCATGGAAATTGGCACAGAGACCAATAAAAGAAATGCCGAGGCATGGATTGATTATGTTTCAGATCGGAAGGGCAGTTAGTTTATTGAAAAGATCTGGTGTGTAAGTCCGGCTCNCCAAGATTGCTCAAAATCTTTTGTCTTGCCTCTTCCATAATTTCTNTTAGCTCCATTTCAGGATGATCAGTAGGTATCGNCGGATGAATTGTGACTTTTAGCTGAACATTTTCTGGCAGCCAGCTTTCCGATCTGAGCAATCTTCTGGATCCATTGATGGTGATCGGGACAACCGGAACCTGACTCTTAACAGCGGTCAAGAAGGCGCCTTTCTTAAACTTTAGAAGACCTTCCTCTTTAAGAAATGTGGCCTCTGGGAAAAATATAATAGAATCATTTTCTTTTGAGCTCTTCATAATTTTATTGAAGTCATCGGCTCCTTTTCTAGGGTCTTTTCTGTCCACTAAATGGGTGCCAATTTTTCCTAAAACGTATCCAGCAAAAGGTATGTATTTGAGCTCTTTTTTAGCAACGAAAGCAAAATCAGCAGGCAAGGCTGCGGCTAGAACCATTGGATCGGTATAGCTTGCATGGTTAGCAACCAAGATGGATGAGCCATCAATTAGATTCTCTTCCCCTTCAACCACCAGATCCAAGCGTGTGAGTCGTACGATCCACTCGGCACAATTCTTGACCAGCCTTCTGGTTGACTGAATGGATCTAGTAAATGGGTAGCAAAACAGCATGATCAGAAGAATCATGGAAAAAATAAACCATGCCCAGGAGCCAAAGAGATACATTGTTATGGTTTTCATTCGAAATTTAAAATCGTTGTATACTTCTATGAATATCATACACAATTAAACTTTATGAAAACATCTGACGATCGGAAAATTAAAGAATCAAGAATGGTCGATTCTTTTCTGGATTCGCTCTGGCTTGAGCAAGGCCTATCTAAGTCCACNTTGGACGCNTATCGTTCNGATCTCAAATTGCTCGATCTTTGGGCAAGAAATCAGGAATTAAGCTTGGAAACAGTATCCAGACCCGATTTATTGGAATTTATTGCATACAAGGCAGAAAAGGGCTCAAGNGCTCGCTCATCGGCAAGAATGCTGTCTTCGTTGAGGCGCTTTTACACATACCTAATGCAACAAGAGCTCATTTCAATAAACCCCACCGATAAAATATCCATGCCCAAGATCGGTAGGTCTCTCCCGGTTTTACTGACAGAAAATGAAGTGCTGAAGCTCATCAAAGCACCCAATACGAAGAAACCATTGGGATTTAGGGACAGAGTAATGCTGGAGCTGCTTTATGCAACTGGTTTACGGGTTTCTGAATTAGTAAAACTTGAGGTGAATCAGCTCAATTTAAACAAGGGTTACCTAAGAGTCATGGGGAAGGGCAATAAAGAACGCATGGTTCCAATGGGAAAAACAGCAAAGAGATGGATGAAAAATTATTTAAATGGACCGATTAATGACATTTTAGGNGATCGTCAATCGGATTTCATTTTCCCAACCCGAACTTCCACATCCATTAGCAGGCAAGCATTTTGGCAGATCATTAAAAAGTATGCACTCAAAGTTGGCATCGCTGCTCAATTGTCNCCGCACAGCCTGAGACACGCATTTGCAACNCATCTGATTAATCATGGTGCCGATTTAAGAGTGGTGCAAATGTTGCTTGGACACAGCGATCTTTCTACAACACAGATATANACTCATATCGCACAACACCGTCTAAAAGATCTTCATGAAAAACATCACCCGAGAGGCTAAAATAAACGCATGCAAATTTTCCCACTATTAGCATTNATGCTCCTGTTTTATTCAGGTGTCGTTTCATCGAATCAGGACGAAGACAATCTTCAAGAAATTGATGCAGTCTTGCAAACACTTTTGGAGATNCTTCCCGGTGCCAATGATTACACTTTAGATGATTCAGTCGTTGAGGGTCTTTACTCGGTAAACATTGGATCGGAAGTGATTTATATCTCAAAAGATGGAAAATTCTTNATCCGNGGTGAAATACTTGATCTCGAGAATAGCATTAATNTCACCGAGGAAAAGAGATCCCAAGGAAGACTTGAAGTCATGGAAAATTTAGATGAGAAGACAATGATCATCTATGAACCAAAGAAAACCACTCATACCGTAACGATCTTTACAGACATTGATTGTGGATATTGTAGAAAGTTTCATGAACAAATTGATGACTATTTGGATTTGGGAATCAAAGTAAGATATATGTCTTTTCCAAGAACTGGACCGAATACCGAGAGCTGGGAGAAGGCACAATATGTCTGGTGCAGCAAAGATAGATCGATCTCTTTGGATCGAGCGAAACAAGGCAAAAAAGTTGATGGCGATATTTGTTTGGATAACCCTGTTGAATCGCATTACAACCTTGGTTCAGTGTTCAATATCTCGGGAACACCAACGATTCTCACCGACAAGGGNAAGCTGATTGTTGGCTATTTACCGCCTCAGTCTTTATTGCTTCGATTGAAGGAAGAAAATTAGTTACTTCTCTAGATACTGAATTTTATCTTTGATCTCTCTCCATTCNTCTGCATCCGAAGGTGGTTCAGGAGGGTGGGAAATGACAGGCCAATTTTCACTCAATTCACGATTGAGTTCTTCGAACAGTTCCTGTCCCTCGGGTATNTCATCGTCTGCGAAGATTGCATCAACAGGACACTCGGGCTCGCACAAAGCGCAGTCAATGCATTCATCGGGATTAATNACCAACATATTTGGACCNTCATGAAAGCAGTCTACTGGACAAACCTCAACACAATCTCCAAGCTTACACTTGATGCAGCTTTCACCGACTATGAATGTCATGTCAAATCACCCTGATTATTGAATTGTTTGATAGACCGGAGTTTCATCATTTGCATCTTTCTCTATTTGTGCCGTCAAAGCAATCTTAACAGTTTCGAAGGCAATGAGCTCCCATGGTATTTCATTGAGCTTATATAGCTTCACATCCAAAGACTCCTCACCAGCTCCAAAGTTATCATCATCAATGGTTGCCCTATAAAAAACATGCACTTGTTCTGCATGAACAACATCGACCACAGCAATTAATGACTGCACGGTTGGCGTAATAAGAGCTTCTTCTTCGCATTCTCTTTTCGCCCCATCAGCCATGCTCTCACCGTTCTCAAGGAAGCCTGCAGGCAGTGTCCAGAAATTCATTCTTGGCTCAATGCCTCTTAGACACAACATGACTTGATCACCAAGCATGGGCACAGTCCCCACAACTATTTTTGGGTTTTCATAATGAATAAAGTCACAGGCAACACAGATGTATCTGTTTCTGTTGTCGCCGACTGGAATTTTAAATTCCAAATCACTTCCGCATTGATTGCAATACTTCATAATATTTCTCTTATGCCGGGAGAGAGACTCGAACTCTCACGGGTTGCCCCACCGGATTTTGAATCCGGCGCGTCTACCAATTCCGCCATCCCGGCTAAATTATAAGGAAGAATACCTTTTGTTGTGTATTCAGTCTATAAAACTAACCATTATTGGATCATTTCTTAACCGCCCTAATCGAGTACAATATATAGAATGCAACCCAGTGATTTCAGAATAAATATTCCATCTGAGTCAATTGCCCAGACTCCATTGAAAGANAGGTCATCCAGTAGGTTAATGCATCTTGAGCATGATTCCATCAATGATCTAACTTTCTCAGACTTGCCTCAAATGCTGAGAAAAAATGACTTACTTATTTTGAATAACACCAAGGTGTTGCCTGCAAGGCTTTTGGGTAAGAAGGAATCGGGTGGAAAGGTAGAAATATTCTTTGAGAGGCTGCTCACAGATCTAAGTTTTCTAGCACAGTTGAAGTTCAGCGGTAAGATTCATCTGGGTACACGAATAGTAATTAACGAAGAGGTGTTCCTAAAAATCGAAGCAAGGGAGAATCAATTTTTTACAATCTCCACTGAGACCTCAGTCATGAAAATGTTGAATTCAAATGGACTCACCCCTTTGCCTCCATACATCAAAAGGATTCCAAATAAAGATGATCGAAGAAGATATCAAACCGTATTTGCAAAAAGGGAGGGTGCTGTCGCAGCACCCACAGCAGGCCTCCATTTTACGCCAGATGTGCTGAATGAAATCAGAAATAAAGGAGTCGAAATTGGCGAGCTTACTCTTCATGTCGGTGCCGGTACATTCGCGCCATTGAGGGCTGAACAAATAAAATCAAGAAAACTGCACCAAGAATATTTTGAGATTGATCAAACGTTGTGTGACCAGATTAAAATTGCAAGATCAAATGGAGGAAGAGTCATTGCTNTAGGGACAACNGTAGTTCGAGCATTGGAGTCTCTGATGCAAGAAAATGGAATAGAGCCCATGAGTGGTTTGACCGATATTTTTATCGTTCCAGGNTTTGATTTTCAACTGGTTGATGCAATGGTAACCAATTTTCATTTACCGGAATCATCGCTGATAATGTTGGTTTCTGCTTTTGCTGGCAAGGAAAGAATCTTGAAATCCTACCAGCATGCCGTTGATAATGGCTACCGTTTTTATAGTTATGGTGATTCTATGTTTTTAGAAAAGACTTTAGATCAATGAAATTTAAATTAATTAAATCAGACAAAAGCGCCAGGCTGGGCGAACTTCATTTTCATAAAGGATCGATTCATACACCGGTTTTTATGCCGGTGGGCACTTATGGTTCTGTGAAAACAATGACACCGCATGAGCTCATCGATATCGGTGCCGACATTATTCTTGCCAATACATATCATCTGATGATTAGACCAGGCAAAGAGATTCTTTCCTCACACGGCGGGCTGCATCAAATGATGTCATGGCCTAAGCCAATCTTGACTGATTCAGGCGGTTATCAAATTTGGAGTTTATCGAAGAANAGAAAAATCAATGATGAATTCGTTGAGTTTGATTCACCAGTNAACGGNGATTTGATTCGATTGACTCCNGAGATTGCAATGCAGATTCAGAAGATCATTGGAAGCGATATACAAATGGTCTTAGATGAGTGCACGCATTATCCNGCCACAAAAGAGGAGGCATTATCTTCCATGAAGAGATCTGAGAAGTGGGCATTGAGGAGCCATGAATCATTTTTGCAACAAAAAGGAAATGATGACAGCGCTTGCTTTGGAATCATTCAGGGNGGTATGTACCCAGATCTTCGCCTTGAAAATTTAGAGTTTCTNTCCACCATTGATTTTGATGGGCTCGCAATTGGCGGGCTATCCGTTGGAGAACCCATTGATGAAAGAATGATGGTCTTGGAATCATTGATGCCTAAAATGGCAGAAAATATTCCCAGATACCTCATGGGTCTTGGCACGCCGATTGATATCATTAAAGCCGTTTCTGTGGGCGTTGATATGTTTGACTGTGTGATTCCAACCCGACATGCAAGGAACGGTCAAATTTATACTCACTCGGGTGTGGTAAGAATAAAAAACTCTCAATATATCAATGATCTAGAGCCATTGGATGATGCTTGCGAATGCTANACATGCACTAACTTTACTCGTTCCTACATACGTCATTTATTTAATTGCAATGAAATATTGGGTGCCAGACTCGCAACAATACATAATCTTAGTTTTTACATTAAATTAATGGAGAACATTAGAAAGTCTATACAATCCGATTCGTTTGATGAATTTTCTAAAAACTTCATTCAAAGTTATCAGCAATAATTGGAATATGTCATAATTGCACCAATTATTTTTTTGAACTAACTAAAAAAGGTAAATATTTTGATACAGAATGCTTGGGCACAGAATGCTGGAGGAGGAGATACACTTTTAAGTTTTCTCCCGCTTATANTTATTTTTGTTGTTTTCTATNNGGTTCTGATTAGNCCTCAGACCAAAAAGCAAAAAGAACACCAAGAGATGGTCAANACTCTTGAGGTTGGCAATGAAGTAGTCACCGCAGGTGGCATACTTGGCAAGATCCAAGAGATGAATGAAAATTATGTTCATCTTGAGATATCAGAAAATGTCACAATAAAGATTCAAAGACAGACCATNTCATCATTGCTCCCTAAGGGAACAATTAAAAAAGGTTAAACAAACATAATGAACCAATATCCCACATGGAAAAATTTACTAGTNTTGGTGAGTGTTCTCATTGGGATAGGTTTTGCTTTGCCAAATTTCTATGGCGAGGATCCGGCATTGATGATTGCAAAAGAGAATGGTTTGACATTCTCACAAGCTGAGATAGAAGAAATAGATAAATTTCTAACTGATGATGGTTCCTTATTTAGGACCATTGAAGAGAAAGATGGCGATGTNTTGATTCGCTTTGATAACGTTGAGGACCAAATACAAGCCAGTGANAAAGTCAGAGCTTTTCTCGGTAGGTTTTCAACGGTAGCNCTCACATTTGCCCCCAATGTNCCTGGTTTTATTGATGCAATGGACATGAAACCAATGAGCTTAGGTCTCGATCTTAGAGGAGGGGTTTATTTCCAGTTTCAAGTTGATCTCAATGCAGCGGTTCAGCAAAGGCTGGATCAGTATGTCACGGATATCAATAAGGAGCTTATTGACCAAAGAATCAGACGNACCATCAGAAAGGAAGGAAACTCAATCAGAATCGAGTTGGTAAATCCCGATGATTTCAATGCCACCAGGCGAATTGTAAGAGAGCTTGATAATTTATTGGCTTTTGAGAATGTGTCAACCCAATCTCAGACTGCAGTTTTGGTTACCATGACCGATGACCAAGTNAAACAAAGAAGAGATTTTGCAATCCAGCAGAATATACTCACCATGAGAAATCGAGTCAATGAATTGGGAGTTGCAGAGCCAATCATTCAGCGCCAAGGACTTGATCGAATTGTCGTCCAGCTTCCTGGCGTACAAGACCCAACTCAAGCAGAAAGAATTTTGGGTGCTACAGCAACTTTGGAATTTAGATTGGTCTGTGAAAATGAAAACGCTTTTGAGGCACAAGAAAAAGGACGGGCTCCCATTGGATGCGAGCTTTTCAATGATCGAGTAGGGAATCCTGTCCTGTTGAAGAAGAAAGCAATAGTTACTGGAAATCAGCTTATAGACGCATCACAGTCTTTCTCTCAAGGAAGGCCTGCGGTCTCAATTAGGCTTGACAGCAAAGGCTCAAAATCAATGCTTGAAACCACCAAGAAGAATTTAAATAAACCCATGGCGGTTCTTTTCGTTCAGCAAAGACAAGAAACATCTGAGCAAGATGGAAGCTTTGTGAACAGAACAATATTGGATAAGGAAGTGATAAATATTGCAACCATCAGAGGGGTTTTCAGCAGTCAGTTTGAAATTACAGGTTTGACCGTGTTTGAATCAAAAGATTTGGCGATTTTACTGAGAGCAGGNGCATTGGCTGCGCCTATATTTAAGATTGAAGAAAAAACAGTTGGGCCGAGTCTTGGTCAAGACAACATAGACAAAGGTTTCGCGGCAATTCTTTATGGGCTTATTGCAGTCATTATTTTTATGGTCATGTGGTACAAAGGATTTGGTCTCATTGCCAATATCGGTCTAATGGTTAATCTGACTTTCATTGTTGCAATCTTATCCATGCTTCAGGCATCTCTTACTCTTCCAGGAATAGCCGGGATTGTTTTNACAGTCGGNATGGCCGTTGACGCAAANGTTTTGATCTTCGAAAGGATTAGAGAGGAGATTAATAACGGTAACTCACCGCAAGCCAGCATTACTGCGGGCTATAAGAAAGCATTTGCAACCATCACAGATGCCAATGTCACAACACTGATTGCTTCATTGGTGCTTTTTACATTCGGCACTGGTCCAATCAAAGGTTTTGCAATAACGCTCTCAATCGGCATCTTAACGTCTCTCTTTACAGCCATTGTTGCCTCCAGAGCGCTTGTAAACCTAATTTATGGCGGAAAAACAATTGAGAAATTGAGGATATAGCCATGGTGATGAATACCATAAAATTCTTATCTATTCGAAAGTCTACGACGATTATGTCGATTATTTTAATTGTGATTTCTGGTTTCTCTCTAATGACAAAAGGACTGAACCTAGGAATTGATTTTACCGGAGGNATCCAGATTGAAATCAGCTTTGAGACNGCTCCNGATATTANAAATGTAAGAAATAATCTNGCNTCTGGGGGATATGAAGATGCCATTGTTCAAAATTCTGGTTCTTCCCAAGATCTCATGGTTCGAATCCCACCAAGGAATGGAGTCAGTAATAAAAAAGTGGGCGAGGATGTTATTGGGATGTTTGNGGCATCAGGGAANTNAGTGACCCTTAAAAGTTCTGAATACATCAGTGCCCAGGTTGGAGAGGAGCTTACTGAGCAGGGCGGGCTTGCAATGATATTTGCTCTAATCATGATCATGATCTACATCGTTTTCCGTTTTCAGTGGAAATTTTCAATCGGTGCNGTGCTGGCATTGATTCATGANGTCATCATTACTCTGGGTATATTNTCATTGTTTCAGTTTACGTTTGATTTATCTGTGCTNGCAGCCATTCTTGCTGTGGTTGGATATTCACTCAATGACACCATCGTTATATTTGATCGAATCAGNGAAAACTTTAGATCAATGAGGGCGGCTGACACCATAGAAATTCTTAATTCAGCAATTACTCAAACCATTAAAAGGACCATCATTACAAGTTCAACAACNTTGCTCGTGCTGCTTTCACTTTATATATTNGGTGGATCATCATTGGAAGGTTTCTCAATAGCGTTAATTGTTGGAGTCTTGATAGGAACTTACTCTTCAATCTTCGTCGCATCGACATCGATTTTCTATCTCGATATTTCAACCACCGATCTCATCCCTGAAAAAAGAGAAGAGGTGGATGACGGAATGCCTTAGGCAAAGGCTTTCAGCCTTTTCTCATACGGGCTTATAATTTCCTTCATTGCTTCAAATATTTTTGGATTTCCGCAAAATAGACTTCCGCTTTCAACAGGATCTGTGCCGGGAATGATATTGTGGACAATTCCACCGGCTTCCTGAATCAGAAGAGCTCCTGCAGCNACATCCCAAGGTTTTANACCGAATTCCCAGAAACCGTCATATCTTCCGCTGGCCACATATGCAAGGTCCAATGCTGCTGAGCCGGGTCTTCTGATTGCCCCCACGATTTTTGTAAAATCAGTAAAGATATCGAGATAGACTTCCAGCCAGTCTTTTTGATCNCTGAATGGGAACCCGGTTCCCAATAAAGAGCCCTGTAATGCANGATGTTTGCTGACCCTGATCTTGCGACCATCCAATTGACTGCCCATGCCTCTGATCGCTGTAAACAGTTCTTGTCTTGATGGGTCGTAAATAACACCCACTTCGAGCCTATCTTTTACCTTCAGTGCAATAGAGACGCAATAGACTGGGAAGCCATGAATGTAGTTTGTGGTTCCATCAATTGGATCGATAATCCACAGAAACTCAGAATTTTTGTCTTGCATTCCGTGTTCCTCTCCCAGAATTGAATGATCGGGATACCGTGAATGAATGATCTCGATGATTGCCTGCTCAGCCTTTTCATCCACATGAGTGACAAACTCATTGTATCCTTTGGTTCTAACATCGTTGGAGCCGATCCGATCAAAATTGATCTGTGCAATATCGCCTGCTTTCCTGGCTGCTTTGATGGCTGTGTTTAAAAAAGCCTGCATTTAATTTATCTCCATCTTTGAAATATGTGATCTGAAATGAGTGTAGAATATCAGAACTTTGATACATGTGAGCCAATTTCATATTTATGAGTCACGATAATATAGAATTTGTTTTGGTTGAGCCCTCCCATCCTGGCAATGTGGGAGCAGCAGCAAGAGCCATTGGGACCATGGGATTTAAAAATCTTGTCCTTGTTAAACCAACAAAACACCCCCATCCTGAGTCTAGAGCAAGATCGTCTGGAGCACTTGATATTTTATTGGATGCCAGGGTATGCGACACT
The DNA here is from genome assembly GCA_002691305.1 of Gammaproteobacteria bacterium. Taxonomy (GTDB): domain Bacteria; phylum Pseudomonadota; class Gammaproteobacteria; order Steroidobacterales; family UBA11654; genus CACPJA01. Next base: position 11,292 of record NZHF01000050.1, read on the forward strand.
CTCGAAGAGGCAATAGCGGATTCAAGTCTTGTGATAGGAACAACGGCAAGACAAAGAAGAATTAGTGTGCCGATCGATTCAATTCATGAATGCACTCAGAGTATTTTTGAATCGAGTTTGAAACAAAAAGTTTCGATAATTTTTGGTCCAGAAACCTCAGGCCTCTCTAATAACGACATCGATCGATGCAATCGACTAGTCTATATTCCAACCGGTGAAATACACTCATCGTTAAATTTATCTATGGCCGTCCAAGTCATTGCTTATCAATTAAACCTGGCCTTTTTTGGTCTCGAAGAAGGTCAAGAAACAAGAGATTTAGCTTCAGGCAAGGAAATGGAATTATTCTATGAACATCTGGAAGACGTGCTTTTAGAAACAGGCTTCCTTAATCCAACAAACCCCAAACAATTGATGAGGCGTTTGAAGGCATTGTTTAATCGTGCACAACTTGATGATAATGAAGTGAATATCATGAGAGGGATACTTACTTCGTATCAGAAACCGAGGGTAAAATAAGAGATATGAAAACATATCTTGATTTTGCTTCCACGACACCAATGGCAACCGAGGTGATTGAGGGGATGCATGCCGTAATGAGCGAAGCTTCATTTGGTAATCCATCATCCTTGGATCATGAATATGGAATCAAGGCAAAAAATATTATTGAGGAATCGAGAAACGAGGTTGCCAGCCTAATCAATGCAAAACCTGAGGAGATTGTATGGACTTCAGGCGCAACCGAATCAAATAATTTGGCAATTATTGGTTTTCATCAATTCCAGTATAAAAACCAAGCTTTAAGATTTGTAACGTCTCATCTTGAACATAAATCAGTTATAGAATCCTTGCAGTCGGTTGAAGCGCTTGGATCGAATGTCAGTTATATTCAGCCAAATAAAGACGGCCAAATTGATATAGAAACATTTACCAGCCAGATGGATCCAAACACCACATTCGTCAGTTGCATGCACATTAATAATGAGACTGGTGCGGTCAATGATATTGCAAATATTGGGAAATATTGCAGAAAAAATGAAATCATCTTTCACGTGGATGCAGCACAAAGTGTCGGGAAAATACCCATCGATGTAAATGATATGTGTATTGATCTTATGTCAATGTCTGCTCACAAAGTCTATGGACCCAAGGGGGTAGGCGCTCTTTATATCAATAAAGATAGCGTTGGCCGAGTCAAATCACTCATTGTAGGAGGAGGTCAGGAGCGNGGAATGCGTTCGGGTACTTTGCCNACGCATCAGATTGCTGGAATGGGCATTGCTTATCGGATTTCAAAACAGAAAATGACTNAAGATTTAGAGCACATNAAAGAGTGCAGAGACGCNTTTCTTGAAAAACTTTCGATTCTCCATGGATGGAGGNTCAACGGCTCTACCGANAATGCTTTTCCTGGAATTCTTAGCATCAGCTTCTCTGANCTGTATTCAGAGAGCNTAATCTATGCGATGNAAGATTTTGCAATCTCAAGNGGNTCGGCTTGTTCTTCGGANCATGATGAGCCCTCCCATGTTTTAAAAAGCATGGGTCTGGTTGATCATGAAATCAATGGAACCATTCGAATTGGTTTTGGAAGAACAACATCATTGAGTGAGGTCGAGAANGCAGCGACTCAACTGATTGAAGCAGTCACTCATCTGAGAAATTTAAAAGGAGACNCTCNGTGAATCAAAGAGATGCTTTTTTTGATACCACTCATGTCATGAAGGATGGAAGCATCCATGATCCTTTTNTANTTGAGCAACAATCAAAATCAAATGACATGTGGCTAAGGCTATACTCGAGATTGGATCCTGAGGGAAAATTTGAGGTCCGNTANCATGTTCACGGNTGTNCTCATTTAATTGCAATCTCATCAATTGTGATCAGTGATTTACAAAAGAAATCAATTCAAGAGCTNGAAACTCTTGATNTCAGAGAGTACGAGAAGATNATTGATTTGCCAAAAACAAAAAAAGACCGCCTTTTTTTGTTGGAAGATGCNATAAAAGGATGTATAAAGCATTTTAAGAGGGCTTAATTTTATGGAACTTTCAATNACAAATAATGCGATCAAAAGATTTAAAGCAAATCTTTTGGGTAATCCCGATGCTTTGGGTCTCAGAATCAGTATAAAGCCCACCGGATGCAATGGTTATTCTTATGTTCTGGATTATGTCTCAGACATATCCAAAGACGATCAAGTCATGACGTTCTCGGATGTCTCTGTTTATGTAGACAATAAAAGCATGGAACTGATCGATGGAACTGAAATTGACTTCATTGAGGAAGGNTTTAATCAAGTATTTAAGTTTACAAATCCAAACGCCACAGGCGAATGTGGTTGTGGAGAAAGCTTTAGTATCTAATCAAAAAAGGATAGANCAATGGAAAGAACATTATCAATCATTAAACCAGATGGCGTAGAAAAGAATGTCATTGGGAAAATCTATTCTCGTTTCGAAAAGGCTGGNTTACGAATCGTTGATGCAAAAATGTTGCATCTCAGCCGTGAACAAGCGGAAGGATTTTATGACGTTCACAGGGAAAGACCTTTTTTTAATGACCTAGTGGANTTCATGATCTCTGGGCCGGTGATGGTCCAGGTCCTTGAAGGTCCGGATGCAATCAATCTGAATCGCAAGCTTATGGGCGCAACAAATCCAGAAGAAGCCGATGAAGGNACCATTCGAAAAGATTTTGCTGAGAGTATTGACAGAAATGCTGTGCANGGATCAGANGGCCCTGATACAGCAGCGGTTGAGATTCAATATTTCTTCGGTTAATCCGCTCTAAGTTGACAATAAAACGCCAAAATATCCTCGGCATGCCTTTGGAGGATCTCATCAATTTTTTTAATCAGATTGATGAGAAAGATTACAGAGCAAAACAATTGATGCAATGGATTTACTCAAAGCATATTTTTGATTTTGATCTCATGACGAACTTCAATTTAGAACTCAGGAATCACTTGAATCAAAACTGCAGCTTGAGNTTTGATGATGCCGTANNAAATGATCTTTCTGANGATGGAACTCAGAAATGGTTGATTGAAAAAAAAGACAATCAAATCATTGAAACAGTATTTATTCCAGAGGANAAGAGAGGAACTCTTTGCATTTCAAGCCAAGTTGGATGCTTAATTGATTGCCCATTTTGTGCAACCGGTAGACAAGGTTTTAATAGGAATCTAAGATCCAGTGAAATCATCGGTCAAGTTTTATTGGCAAGAAGAGAACTCGGCGAAGAAAGACTGACAAACGTTGTTTTCATGGGCATGGGTGAACCGCTTGCGAATTATCCAGAAGTGATAAAGGCNATCAAAATATTGAATGACCCACATGGATTTAANATTTCAAGACGCAGAATCACAGTGAGCACCTCAGGTTTGGTGCCACAGTTATACAAATTATCAGAAGAAGTGGGNGTTTCTCTTGCTGTGTCTCTTCATGCAGCAAATGATNAGTTGAGGGATGAGTTGGTGCCGATTAATCGAAAGCACCCAATTAAAGAATTATTGGAAGCTTGTTGGCATTATGCAAATGTTCAGAATCTAAGATCCGTTACTTTTGAATACACGATGCTTAAAGGGGTCAACGATTCTGTTAAGGATGCTCAACAGCTTGCTAAGTTATTAAAAAATCAGCCCGCTAAGGTTAACTTGATACCTTTTAACCCTTTTCCAGGAGTGCAATTCAAACCCACGGATCACAAACGGATCAATCATTTTAGGAATATCCTTTTGGAATCTGGGATAATGACAACGACCAGAAAGACAAGAGGNGATGACATTCAAGCTGCTTGTGGTCAATTATCGGGGCAAGTGATGAATCTTGCTAAGAAAACACTGGGACAAAAATTAAAAAAAACATTACATTAATACCTTACACGGAGAAAACATATGTCAAACGAAGGAAAAACAGAGCATTTAGTCGCACTTAAAGTGATTGGTCTTGTTTGCGTGGGACTTTTTCTGCTGACTTTGGTCGGCATGTACATGTCACATAACTAATCAATTTTGACTGAGAAAATCAAATCCATCCGAGGAATGCCGACACTGCTTCCGGCAGAGTTNGAGCGATGGCAGTCGGTTGAATCAGTNATTAAGGGTATCTTGTCAGCCTATGCATTCAAAGAGATACGCACACCATTNCTAGAAAGAACGGAGTTGTTTCAGAGAACCATTGGCGAGCAAACAGATGTTGTATCAAAAGAGATGTATTCATTCCTGGATCGAAAAGATCAATCCCTCTCACTGAGACCAGAGGCAACTGCAGGAGTTGTAAGGGCAGGCATAGAGCATGGACTCTTTTATAACCAAACCCAAAAATTGTGGTCCATGGGACCTATGTATCGCTATGAAAGACCACAAAAGGGCCGATATCGCCAATTTCATCAAGTGAATATGGAAGCTTTTGGTTTTGAGGGCCCCAGNATTGATGCCGAACTCATTCTCTTGACATCGAGGATTTGGNAAANATTGGGGGTTGATTCCATTCAGTTGGAATTGAACTCATTGGGCACACTTGAATCGAGAAAAGCTTATCGCTCAATTCTTGTTGAGTATTTTAAAGATCACATAGACACACTTGATGAAGATTCACTATTGAGGCTGGAAAAGAATCCGATGCGAATTCTGGACAGTAAGAACCCAGAGATGTCTGAACTCAATCATGCAGCTCCAAAAATNAGTGATCATTTGGATCAAGAATCACAAGATCATTTTAGCGGTTTGCTTGAACGCTTAAATAATCATGGNATTGATTATGTTCTCAACCCTCGCTTGGTAAGAGGGTTGGATTATTACACAAAAACAGTCTTCGAATGGACAACAGACAAGCTTGGCTCTCAAGCCACAGTTTGCGGAGGAGGTCGATACGATGGATTGGTCAAACAGTTGGGCGGTCATGATATCTTTGCAATTGGATGTGCAATAGGTTTTGAAAGACTGGTTGAACTGGTTGAACTCTCTAATAAAAAAGATCAGAATGGTCAGCCAAAAATTTATTTCGTAGCAGTCGGTGACAATGCAGAAGCAAAGTCATCAGAGTTGGCAGAACTGATCAGGGATCAATTTGAGGACTGTATTATTGAAATCAACCACAATGGTGGCAGTTTCAAGCAACAGTTTAAGCGTGCCGATCGCTCAGAATCCGATATTGCTCTTATTCTAGGCGATGAAGAGATTCAGAATGAAACGATTGGCATAAAAGTAATGAAGCAAGGCGGTGAGCAAGAAACNATTTCAATGGCGAAACTTTTAGAGGGTATCGCAGAAAGAATGGACACCAAGAATTAAGGCAATTTTTATGAGTGATAATTTAACAGACGAACAACAGGCAGATATTATTAAGAAATGGCTCAAGGACAATGGTTTATTTATTGTAGCGTCGTTTGGTATCGCAATATCTTCAGTATTTGGATTGCAGTTCTATCAAGACAGCAATTTGAAACAAGCTGAGAGTGCTTCAAGACTTTATGCAGAGATGGAATTTGCCGTTCGTCAACAAAGATTGTCTCAAGCACAAACAATACTTCAGCAAATGGACAATGAATTTTCTGGATCGGCCTATCAGGTTCAAAGTCATCTCTCCATGGCAAAGCTCTTTATGGATTCTTTGGATTATGACAATGCAATCACGCAACTTGAATTTGTTCTCGAGCAAGCGGAGGATGAAACTTTAATGATGGTTGCGAGGCAAAGAATTGCAAGAATATATATAGAGAAAAGNGAGTTTCAGGAGGCACTGGATCTTCTTGGGCANGTGCAAGCGCCTGANGCATTTCAAGCACAATATGAAATCATAAAGGGCGATGCATACCTAGGAATGGGAGAGCAGGAGAATGCCAGGGCTTCTTATGAAATTGCTCTTGAGTCTCTTTCCCCCGGCTCTTTTGCCTATGATTTTACTAAGATGAAGTTCGAGCAAATTAATGAAATCAATGAGGATGAAGAAACTCAATCATAATAAAAATGAGCGATAGCATAAAAACATCCTTTTTTTCATCCAGGCTTCTCAAAACGTTTTGTCTTTTCTTATTTATTCAAGGCTGCTCGTTTTTTGGCGGCGATGAGGAGGAAGCCTTTGATCAACCTGCAGAGCTGATCGATTTCACGCCCTCACTTGATGTCGATCGAGAATGGAAGACATCCATTGGAAAAGGACACGAAGGCTTGGATCTTATGCTGAGACCGGACACAGACGGAGAAACAATTTATGCCGCCAGTTTCAATGGAAATGTTGTGGCCATCAATATGCAATCCGGTAGAAAGGTATGGTCAGAGAGTTTCGATGTGGCATTTACGGCTGGACCAACTTATCGCGATGGAATTTTGGTTCTTGGAACCAATGATGGCGAATTGCTTGCTCTTGACTCTATGACTGGAGACACAATTTGGATGAGCGAGGTTACCAGCGAAGTGCTTGCACCCGTTGCCATTAAAGACGAATCAATATTTGTCCGCTCAGTGGATGGAAATCTTATGTCTTATTCAACCATTGACGGCAGTGTTAATTGGACCTCTACCCATGATGTCCCAAGGCTGAGTCTGAGAGGAACATCTGCACCGGTTGTCATATCAAATGCAGTTATATGTGGATTTGATGACGGAAAAGTGACCGCATATGATTTGACCGATGGCAGCCTTCTCTGGGAAACAATGTTGACCCCTCCTGGAGGAAGAACAGAAATTGAAAAAGTCAGTGACATTGATGCTCCTTTGGTCATTTATGGAAATGAAGTCTATGCCGGAAGTTATCAAGGCGCATTGGCTGCGTTGGCTATAGAGAGTGGCAACATCATCTGGCTGACCGAAGCATCCTTATATGCTGGAATGGATGTTGATGACGATGTTGTTTTTGCCTCAGAGGCGAATGGCACAATCAGGGCACTCTCAAGATTTACAGGACGAGAAGTTTGGAAAAAAGAAACACTTCTTCATCGATATCCAACCGCTCCTGCAATCATTGGAGACGCAATTGTTGTCGGTGATCTGGAAGGTTATCTGCACTGGTTAAATAAAGAAGACGGTGAGATGCTTCAAAGAGCCAGCATTGGTTCAGATAAAATTACTTCATCGCCACTGGTTATCGGCGACTCAATTTATGTGCAAACAGATGGAGGCAACCTCTTTTCTGTAAAAGCCCCTGACGAATCTTCTCGATAAGATGAGGGCCGTGTTATGTTGCCAATTGTTGCCATAGTTGGAAGACCCAATGTCGGAAAATCAACCCTATTTAATCAACTGACTGGAACCAAAGCTGCACTTGTGGCAGATTTTGAAGGCCTGACACGAGATCGCATATACGGTCATATTCAATCCGAAAAGAATGAGATCATTGTTATTGACACGGGTGGATTGGACTTTGATCACGGTGAATTATCACAAACCATTCAAGAACAGACCGAAACGGCCATTGAGGAGGCAGATTTAATTTGCTTTCTGGTGGATGGACGAGAAGGCCTTGCAAACAGTGATCGTGAAGTAGCCCTTGATCTTAGGAAAAAAGACAAAGACACGATACTGGTGATCAATAAAGTTGAAGGCATGTCATCGGAANACCTGGAGGCAGATTTTTACAGCTTAGGTTTNAAGACAATGATGTCCATNTCTGCNAAACGCGGTGATCACTGTGAAGATTTGATTGATTTAATTGAGCAAAAGATTGATCAGCCNATTGACGATTCGTCTGCTCGTGAACTCGATGAAAACGAGATGTCGATTGCATTGGTTGGGAGGCCCAATGTTGGAAAATCAACATTTATAAACTCTTTCATCAAAGAAGATCGATTGCTGACACAAAACAGACCCGGAACAACCAGAGACAGTATATTCATTGATTTTAAATACAAAGATACACCGCTTGTTTTGATCGATACTGCAGGCATTCGAAAGAAAAAAAAGGTCGATGAAACCATTGAGAAATTCAGTGTTGTAAAAGCACTTCAAGCCATTGATCTTGCTGATTCGGTGGTCGTGATCATTGATGCTTCAGAAGGCATTACTGACCAGGATCTTTCCTTGATTGGTTTAGTGATTAATTCTGGAAGAGCATTCTGTATCGCTTTAAATAAATACGATCTTTTAGATGAAGAGCAAAAAGAGCAATTGGAAAGACAAATTAAGCGAAGACTGAAATTTGCCAGCTTCATCGAAACAGTTGAAATCTCTGCATTGAAATCAATGCAACTCAAAAAAGCGATCAACACAGCCATCGAGTCAGCAAAGAGCTCCATGCAGGATGTTGCTACCTCTAAGATTTCTACTTTGATCGAGAGGCTTACGGAAACAAAACCACCTCCCTATGTTCAAGGCAGAAGGATAAAGCTCAAGTATGCGACACAGGTTAATCATCAGCCGCCTACATTTATTATTTATGGAACCCAAACAGGTAAGCTCAGAGACAACTATAAGAGGTTCTTAGAATCACAGATTCGAAAAGCATTTAATTTTAAGGGGACTCCAATCCGATTGATCTTCAAAGATGGAGACAATCCTTTTGCAGGCAAACGAAATAAGCTTACTCATCGTCAATGGAAGAAAAGGAGACGCATCATTCGGATGAGGAAGAAAAAGAAGTAAGTTTAATCGGTTTCGACCTTCTCAACATTCGATAAAAATGATCCATCGGATAGTTTTGTTCTGACAGTCACCCCTGCTTTAATGTCTTTTACGGTTTTTATGCTCTGACCNNCCTTATTTGTAACAACCGCATAACCTCTGTTTAGCAGTTGCAGCGGAGAAGCGCTCTCTAGTTGAGTTGTGAGAATGGAAAATCGATTTCTTTTGCGCTCAATGGCCGCTGTCATGGCATTCAGTAATGCCATGTTGTTTATTTCAAGATTCTGTTTCTCNGTTTCAATTTTNTTTTTAGGGTTGGAGGACAGAAGCTTTGAAAAAGAAATCTTGAAGATATTTTTTAGATCCATCAATTGCATCATTGGTAACTGACGCATTTTCTCATCAATGAGATCAAGTTTTTGCAAATTCAGTTGCAATTTTGCATGCGGATGGCTTGCTTGCATTCGAAGAGATACAGATCTCAATTGATGTTTAAAATCAGTGATTCTTCGNTCGGTCAGTTGGCTCATATCAAATATAAACCGATTCAACTGATCCATTATCTCGTTTAAAGAGGGAAGTGCGATTTCAGCNGCAGCAGTGGGTGTGGGGGCCCTTAAATCTGAAACCAAGTCCGCTATGGTAAAGTCTGTTTCATGTCCAATGCCTGTAATGACCGGAATCTGAGAGTTAAAAATTGAACGCGCAACGAGCTCTTCATTGAAGCACCACAAGTCTTCAAGTGAGCCACCGCCTCTGGCAACAATCAAGACATCGCATTCTCCTCTAGCGTTTGCATTGTCTATAGCAGAAGCAATTTTCTTTGTTGCATCTTTGCCTTGTACAGGAGTTGGGTAAACTATGACATTGACCAATGGATAGCGCCTTTTAATGGTTTTCAGCATGTCTTGAACCGCTGCTCCTTTGGGCGATGTGATCAGTCCAATGGATTCCGGTAATTCTGGAAGAGGCAATTTATGTTCATCATTGAACAGCCCTTCTTTTAGAAGTGCTTGTTTCAATAGTTCAAACTTTTGTCTCAACAATCCTTCGCCGCTTTCCTCTGCAAACTCAACAATCAGTTGGAATTCGCCCCTTTGTTTATAGAGCCCAACTTTTGCTCTTGCGAGTATCTGTGTTCCATCTTTTAAGGAGAAATCAAGAGATTGATTTTGCATTCTAAACATGGCGCACCGAACACTGGCTGATTGATCTTTTAGAGAGAAATACACATGACCCGCAGCAGACTTCATTAAATTTGAAATCTCTCCTTCAATCCAGATGACACCAAATGTTTGACTCAGTGTTGAGGCCACCTCATCGTTTAATTCAGAAATCGTGTATATGTGTTCTTGGTTTTCAAATGGATCCATAAGAAAAAATTATACAAAATTGAAGAGGCTTAAGTTTACAAATAGTATAAGCAGTGTAAAATCCCATTGACAAATCCATCATATAAATGGAGATGTCAATGACAATAGAGAAAACTGCTTTAACATTCGATGATGTACTTCTCAAGCCGAGCTACTCGGATGTCCTTCCACGCGAAACGGATCTCTCAACTAGACTGACAAGAAATATCTCTATTCGTATCCCATTGTTATCTGCAGCCATGGATACCGTGACTGAATACCAACTCGCAATTGCAATTGCTCAAGAAGGCGGCATGGGCATTATTCATAAGAACTTCAGCATTGAAGATCAAGCTTCTGAAGTCAACCGAGTGAAAAAGTTTGCAAGTGGAATCATCTCTGATCCAGTGACCGTTCGTTCCAATATCACCATCAGAGAAGTATTAGAAATCACGAAATTTAATAATATTTCTGGCGTGCCGGTTGTGGACGATGGAGTAACTGTTGGCATTGTGACCAATCGTGATCTACGTTTTGAGACAAATCTTGATGGACTGGTCAGTTCCGTCATGACGCCACAGGATAAACTTGTCACCGTCAAAGAAGGCGCTGATGAAGAAGAGGTTTTAAGATTACTGCATCAGCATAGAATTGAAAAAGTCCTCGTCGTTGACGATTCTTTTCAGTTAAAAGGAATGGTTACTGCGAAAGATTTCCAGAAAGCAACCGACTTCCCGCTTGCATCAAAAGACCGCAATGGAGCACTCTTGGTGGGCGCAGCAGTGGGTGTTGGAGGCGAAACAGAGCAAAGGGTTGAGGCATTAAAGGCAGCAGGTGTGGACGTCATTGTTGTTGATACGGCTCATGCACATACAGAGGGAGTGATCAATCAGGTTAGAGCGATCAAGGCCATGTATTCTGATCTGGATATTATTGCAGGCAACATTGCAACGGGTGAAGCTGCAAAGGCTCTATCGGACGCGGGTGCAGACGCAGTCAAAGTCGGTATCGGTCCCGGTTCAATTTGCACCACTCGAGTGGTTGCAGGTGCAGGTATGCCACAAATCACAGCAATTGCAGACGTTGCAAAAGAGCTTAATAATACTGATACATGCATCATTTCAGATGGCGGCATTCGTTACTCAGGAGACATTGCAAAAGCCATTGCAGCAGGTGCCGACAGCATTATGCTGGGAAGCTTATTTGCTGGTACCGAAGAATCTCCGGGCGAGATTGAGCTTTATCAAGGNAGAAGCTTTAAGTCATACCGTGGAATGGGTTCACTGGGTGCGATGGCCCAGAAGCACGGCTCCAAAGATCGTTATTTTCAAAGCGACGTGGATGAAGCTGAAAAACTGGTNCCGGAAGGCATTGAAGGACGAGTTCCATACAAAGGCAAGCTTTCAAAAATTATAGAGCAGCTTGTCGGTGGATTGCGTCAGTCAATGGGATACACNGGATGCAAGGACATTGATTCGCTCCAGAGCAATACAGAATTTGTAAGAATCACTGATTCTGGCAAAAGAGAAGGACATGTTCATGANGTCAGNATTACCAAAGAAGCGCCCAATTACTCTGTCGATTAGTTCTTGATGCAAGACAGAATACTCATACTCGACTTTGGTTCACAATACACCCAACTGATCGCGAGAAGAGTAAGAGAAGCTGGCGTATACAGCGAGATTTATACCGGCGACATTGATTTTGATTCAATTCAGTCGTTTCAGCCATCAGGATTGATACTCTCAGGTGGACCAGAATCTGCATTCATTGAAGATGCGCCTAAACCTCCTCAAGAAATTTATTCAATGGGTTTACCAATCTTGGGAATCTGTTATGGGATGCAAGCAATGACTGAGCAACTTGGTGGACAGGTTTCTCCATCAAANAATAGAGAATTTGGNCATGCCGATGCNAAGATAGAAGCAAACAGCCGTCTTCTTGAAGGCATTGATAAAGCCAATGACCAACAAGTATGGATGAGCCATGGAGACCGAGTGGAATCTTTGCCAGAAGGATTTCAAACCATATGTACCAGTGCNAATTCNCCNTCAGCTGCTATGGNGAANGAAGAAAAAGCATTCTATGGTTTACAGTTCCATCCAGAGGTAACCCATACNGAATGCGGGCAAAAGATCATCCAAAACTTTGTTCATGNAATTTGTGAGTGCAAGAGCGAATGGAACCCAGGAAACATCATTGAAAAAGACATCAGAGAGGTTCGTGAAGCAGTTGGAGATGACCAGGTTTTACTTGGATTATCTGGTGGCGTTGATTCTTCTGTTGTNGCTGCTCTTTTGCACAAAGCAATAGGCGATCAATTGATCTGTATTTTTGTAGACAATGGGCTGCTGAGGNTGAATGAGGGCGATCAGGTGATGGAAGTGTTTTCAGAGCACATGGATCTCAANGTGATCAGAGTGAATGCTGAAGATATTTTTCTTGAGAATCTAAAGGGGATCAGTGATCCAGAGGAAAAAAGGAAGGTCATAGGCAGAACGTTTATTGAGGTTTTTGAGCTTGAAGCCTCAAAGTTAGAGAAAGTGAAGTGGCTGGCTCAAGGAACAATCTATCCAGACGTCATTGAATCAGCAGGCTCTAAAAACGGCAAAGCGCATGTCATTAAGTCTCATCATAATGTCGGTGGTTTACCCGATGACATGAAGCTAGAGTTGATTGAGCCATTGAGAGATTTATTTAAAGATGAGGTAAGAAAGATCGGCAAGGAGCTTGGGCTTTCTTCAAAGCTGGTTGATCGTCATCCATTTCCAGGCCCTGGTCTTGGTGTTCGTATCCTCGGTGAAGTTAAAAAAGAATATGCCGACCTTTTGAGACTTGCTGATGACATTTTTATAGAGGAATTGAATAAAGAAAATCTTTACGACAAGGTCAGCCAAGCTTTNGCTGTTTTTCTTCCTGTGAGNTCAGTTGGGGTAATGGGCGATGGGCGAAAATATGAGTATGTCATTGCATTGAGAGCAGTTGAGACAACAGACTTTATGACAGCAACTTGGGCAAAGCTTCCATATGAATTTCTAGATCATGTTTCCACAAGAATTATTAATGAAATCTCAGGGATTTCTAGGGTTACTTTGGATATTTCTAGCAAACCCCCGGCAACTATTGAGTGGGAATAGTTGCAAGTAGAGTAAACCCATATAAAACAAGGGTTTAAAGCAATATAAAGTGTGCACACCTGTGAGTACCTAATCATATGTTCACATGTAGAATGACTTACTGTTCTTGAACAGTACTCGCTGTGCCAGTAATTTTTATGGTCAAAACGACAAACTTGGCCACACCTCAATCTGGGGCGCATACCCACTTCCGTTTCCTGATGGACCTAAAAGATCACCAGGCGAAACAACAATATCAACTCCATCCGTGACAAATT
>NZHF01000051.1 GCA_002691305.1 Gammaproteobacteria bacterium
ACCAATTAATGTCGATGTGGCTCACCATCACCGTGACTGTGCATCTTGGGCGATTCCGATAGAATCTTTTGCAACTCAGAAATAGAATTCTGCGAGTCTTTGCTGATATTGGATTGATCGTATTCCCAATCCTCATGAATATGAGAATGCTCGTCCTCATTAAAAGGGAACTCGTCCATATAACTGCTGTGCTGATAACCGTGTAATTGCATATTGAGAAGAAAAAATCCTGCCAACATCAATAAAACATTTGAGGCATTACTGAACCTTATAAATGAATCCGTCTTCCTCCAAAATGATAAAAAGATCAGCATCAGACTGAGTGCAGCAATCTGACCGAACTCAACGCCAACATTGAATGAGAGAATTCGAAGCACCAACCCCTCTTCAGCCAGTGGCAACATTTGTAGCCTGGTTGATAAACCAAAACCATGAATCAAGCCAAAACCAAAAACCATCCACAGTAAATTTGGAGAGTTAGTATTTAAATATCTCTTAAACCCATCAAGGTTATCAAAAGCTTTATATATGACAGTCAACGCAATAACAGCATCGACTAGATAGTAATTGGCTTGTATCTGATAAAGCGTTGCAAAAACAAGTGTTATTGAATGGCCAATTGTGAAGGCAGTAATAAATTTCACAATTTCCTTAAAACTTGTAATGAAAAAAATGACGCCAAATAAAAATAATAAATGGTCATATCCAGTAATCATATGGGTTGCGCCTAANTCAATGTACTCCCAGTTNCTGGCCTCTAATGCCTTGGCCTTGTCNTCTTCAGACATCCCGTGAGCAAATACATTAATGGATGCCAATAAAGAAAATAAAGCTAGATATAATTTTTTCATAATCAAATCCCTAATTATTCCCGGTCCTCGTCCGGCAGCAGTTGCCACTCGAGATTGTTCGGCGGTGTGACGCGTTTCTCGGCCGGCCGTGTCATCGCACGTAGTTGCGGCGTAAAGTCGTATGGCACCACTGATGGCCTTGTCGTTCCGCCCCGGTTGATGAACTCCCACACGATCGTGCCATCCGGCTGCACCTGAAACAGCCGGCCGGTATTATCTTCACCGATGAAGGTATTACCATTTGGCAGGCGCTTCTGAGTACCCATCGTCTTGCTGAAGAACTTGATGTTGGCGTAGCCCTCAGTCTCGTACTTCCACACGATCTCCATCGTCGTCGGGTCGAGTTCGATGATGAACGTCTGGCCTGTGTGGGTCCGGTTCCGCGGAAACAACGAATTGTCGAACAGGATTATGTTGCCCGCACCCGGCAATCCTTTCTCGATCATCTCCGGCTCNTGGGAATGCGCCATACCACCCTTGTAGTTGTGCGTACCCTCCCAGACGACAGAACCGGTCTGTTTGTCGACGATGTACATCATGTTGATGTTGCGNGGATTGATCAGGATGTTGCCAGGCTTGAAACGCTTGTCGCCAGCATCGTACCACTTGTTTTCGGGTAGCGGCGCAATCGAATTCATGTGCAACCAGTCGTTCAGCGGCGTCAGAGGCGAGAAGAGGTTCAGGTCGAGGTGATCGTGCGCGTGCCATTCCCAAACNACTTCGCCGTTGAGGTTTACCTCGAAGATATCGCCNCCCTGCTGGNGCTCTTCGCTGCCGCGCATGCGCGGTCCCCACCACGGCGCGATTTTCTCGCTCACATCCTCAACCTTGCCCTGTGCCGACTGCGGAATCGGTTCGTGAGCGATCAACAGTCGGTTGCCGTTTGGCAGTATCCGCAGGTCNTTAACGGAACCGATGCCCTTGTGCTCCCAGACGATATTGCTGTCCCAGTCATACTGGATNACTCGCTTGTCGGGTCCAGCATAAAGCAGATGGCCATTCTCGAGCACCCGGGCACGTTTGTTGAAATATGGCTCTACATTCCACGTATGAACAACGTTGCCGTTCATATCGATCAACCGAATGTCGCCGGGCACCTGCCCTTCTGTCCGAGCTGCGGCCGAGGGATGGTTGCTGCGATCGTTGTGGTCGGCGACTAGAATGTAGCTGCCGTAGGCATTGTCCGGATCGTAGATGGTCGTTCCGGTCGGATAGACGGTCGGATATCCAAACGCCACCGCACTGATGAGGCCCAGCACTGATAATCTAAGATATTTCATTGGCTGCCTCCTTTGAATAAACTCGACCAATGGTGGGTGCTGACGGGATCGAACCGCCGACATTCGCCTTGTAAGGGCGACGCTCTACCAGCTGAGCTAAGCACCCATCTGTAATGGTGACGTTGTATATTATCCCAGTTTAAAAAAGATAACATCATAATTTCTCTTCCTCTAATTCAGACAATATCAAGTCCTTGTGCTGTCCTCTTTCTGGAATTTTACCTATATCTTCTCTCCGATTATTAAATCTTGGAGCTGCTGTGGCCTGAAGGAGTCCATCGTNATCAACCCATGTTTTCCTGTAATTCATATGAGGGTCATTTTTTGACTGCGTTGGACTCAATACAGGAGCCACACAAGAATCTGTCTGATCAAAAATCTTGATCCATTCTTGTAATGATTTTCTCAAGAAATGATCTTCAAGAATTTGNGTCATCTCCTTCCANTTTTCTTTATTGAGCTGGTTTTTAAATTTNGAATGATCCGAAAGATCCATGANTTCCAAAAATTCACTATAAAATTTGGGCTCTAAACACTGNACAGAAATCCATAGATCATCCGAAGTCCTATAACATCTGCTCCATGGAGGGCCNTCCAGTAGGCTTTTGCCTCTCTCTTCGCTGAACATCCCAGANCTTTGCAGCGACATNAATAAGTTCATCATGTGTGCTGATCCATCGACGATTGCAGCATCAACGACTGAGCCGCGTCCNGATGCTTTGGCATTCAATATTGCTGAAAGCACTCCAATTACAAGGTAAAGCGNACCTCCNCCAACATCNCCGACCANNGCAGGAGGNGTNAATGGAGGGGTATCTGGATGAGAGGNATACCAAAGTGCTCCAGACANTCCAATATAGTTTAAGTCGTGTCCCGATTGTTTTGATTTAGGGCCTTTTTGTCCCCATCCAGTCATTCGTCCATAAACCAAGAGAGGGTTTTCATTGAGATCATCTGGGCCCAAACCGAAATTTTCCATTACACCCGGTCTAAAACCCTCAATCAATGCATCCGAACGAAAAATTATTTTCTTAGCTATCTCTAGGTCTTTAGGATCTTTAAGATCTAATTCTATTGAGCGTTTACCTCGATCTAGAATATTCTTTGGATTTGAAAATATAGACTTATCTTTGCGATGAATCACAGTAACTCCACCACCAAGATCTGAAAACATCATGCCTGCAAAAGGCGTTGGACCAAGCCCTTCAATTTCAACGATTCTTATACCTTTAAGCATAGTGGTAAAGTATCAAATTTTTTCTAATAAGGATAAAAAAAAGGGGCTCTGCAGCCCCTTTTAAAACATGGTCTTTGTTTTTTAATTACAAGCGTCTTTAAGAGCTTTACCGGCCTTAAACTTAGGCACATTGCTTGCTTTAATTTGGATTGTCTCACCAGTTGCAGGGTTTCGACCAGCTCTGGCAGCTCTATGGCTTACAGAGAAAGTACCAAATCCTACTAGTGCACAAGAACCACCGCTTGCAAGTTCGCCAGCTACTGCTGATGTCATTGCGTCAATGGCTCGTCCAGCGTCAGCTTTAGAGAGTCCTGTGCTTGCTGCTACTGCATCAATAAGTTCACCTTTATTCATGTTGTTACATCCTATATATGTTTTTTTTATTAAATCCTCTGAAAACTAGTGTTTACCGAAGATCTCCTGTTCAAAGTATTTAACGACCTAGAACATACAATTTATACCAGTCCTTTGAAACCCTTGTCAATAAAGGGTTTCAATATTTTTTTATAAATTAATGAGGAAGGTTCTTTTGAGANGANGCTTTGGGCTTAGTTGATTGCCNTGATTTTGAGCTCTCAATCTTAATTTCTGGCATTCTTTCAAGGGCAATTTCTAATACCTGATCAATCCATTGAACAGGAACGATCTCAAGCTTATCCTTTATGTTCTTGGGTATCTCAGAGAGATCCTTTTTGTTTTCTTGAGGGATGATCACTGTTTTAATCCCACCTCTGTGTGCCGCTAGTAATTTTTCTTTTAATCCACCGATAGGCAATACTTCGCCTCTGAGGGTGATTTCCCCAGTCATGGCAACATTTGCTTTCACAGGAATGTCCGTCAAAGATGAGATCAGAGCAGTGCACATACCGATGCCTGCACTTGGCCCATCCTTAGGCGTGGCGCCCTCTGGGACGTGAATATGCATATCCATTGACTGATGAAAATCCTCTTTGATTCCAAGAGCTTTGGTGCGACTTCTGACCACTGTGGTGGCTGCTTGAATTGACTCTTTCATTACGTCACCAAGCTGTCCTGTATTGATTAATTTACCTTTACCTGGGATCGCTGTGGATTCAATTGTAAGAAGCTCTCCCCCAACTTGTGTCCAAGCCAATCCAGTGACTTGTCCGACCTGATTATCTTTCTCTGCAATACCGTATTTAAATTTTTGTACCCCAAGATATTTATCAAGGCTGCCAGGCCTAACATGAACGGTCACTTCTTTCGCCTTCATAACCAGTGATTTCACTACTTTCCTAGCGATTTTAGCGATTTCACGGTCTAGATTTCTTACACCGGCTTCCCGTGTGTAGTGGCGAATAATGGAAAGAATTGCGCTATTTGTGATTTTGATTTCCGAATCTTTTAGGCCGTTAGCTTCTGTTTGCTTCTTAACCAAGTACCTCTCAGCAATGTTCATTTTTTCATCTTCTGTATACCCTTCTATACGAATGACTTCCATTCTGTCCAACAAAGGTGGAGGAATATTCAGTGTATTTGCAGTGCAAATGAACATCACGTCAGAAAGATCGAAATCGACTTCCATATAATGATCATTGAATGATGTATTTTGTTCCGGATCTAATACTTCAAGAAGAGCGGAAGATGGGTCACCCCTAAAATCCATCGACATTTTATCGATCTCATCAAGTAAAAAAAGAGGGTTCCTNACGCCTACCTTATTTAGGTTCTGCATAATTTTCCCAGGCATAGCACCAATATAGGTTCTCCTATGCCCTCTGATCTCAGCTTCATCCCTAACTCCACCAAGAGACATTCTTACAAATTTTCTTCCCGTTGCTCTAGCAATGCTTGCTCCCAATGATGTTTTTCCAACTCCAGGAGGTCCAACCAAACANAGAATAGGCCCTTTAAGTTTTTTCACTCTTTTTTGAACTGCTAGGAACTCAATAATTCTTTCCTTTACGGTTTTTAGNCCGTAATGATCTTCGTCTAAAATTTCATGAGCTTGATCCAAAGATACTTTNGCCTTTGTTTTCTTTTTCCATGGTGCAGAAAGTAAAACATCTAGAAAATTTCTAACCACTGTGGCTTCTGCAGACATAGGAGACATCATTTGGAGCTTCTTAAGCTCAGATGAAGCCTTTTCATCGGCCTCTTTTGTCATNCCAGATTTTTTGATTTTATCTTCAAGCTCATCGAATTCATTGCTGGCATTATCCAAATCACCCAGCTCTTTCTGAATCGCCTTCATCTGCTCATTGAGGTAATACTCTTTCTGACTTTTTTCCATCTGATCTTTGACACGACCTCTGACTTTTTGTTCGACTTCAATCATGTCAATCTCAACCTCAATTAATCCGATGACATATTCAAGTCTGTCTTTGATATTAATCTGCTCTAAGATCTTTTGTTTCTCATCAAGTTTGAGAGACATATGAGCAACAATAGTATCTACCAGTCTTCCACTCTCCTTGATCCCTGCTAATGTGTTCACTACTTCTGCTGGAACTTTCTTGGTCATTCTGACATAGCTTTCTACCTGNGATATCATTGTTCTCCTGAGGGCCTGAATATCCTTGTCNCCTTCATCGCCGTGTTCATTGAGAGGACAGTAATCTGCTTTAAAGTACTGATCCGATCGAATATCCAAGAGATCAACCCTCGATACTCCCTCTACAAGTAGCTTGACAGTTCCATCAGGCAGAGTGACCAGTTGCAAAATATTTGCAAGAGTTCCCACGGTGTTGATGTCCTTTATCGATGGATCGTCAATGTCTGATCTTTTTTGTGAGGATAGTAGTATTTTCTTATCATCACTCATCGCCTCTTCCAGTGCGAGTTTTGATTTTTCTCTACCGACAAAAAGAGGTATTACCATATGAGGGTATACGACTACGTCTCTTAGAGGGAGCAAGGGTTTCTCCATAACGATATCGAGTGAAATATTTTCTTTGNTTTCAGCCATTTTCTTTCTTCANTTTCATATTAATTTATTTATATGGGTAAAAATAGCTTTTTCAAGCTTGGATTCACCCTTGCTGATTACGTGGTTAATTTATTACTTTGTGCCNGTTCTTTTTGCAGGTTGAGATTTAATCTTTTCTGCCTGATCAGATGGCTCAGNATCATTTGAAATAACGACGAATGGCTTNGATTTATTAACNACAAATTGCTCATTCACNACNACTTTATCCAACTTCTTTTCATGCGATGGGATTTCATACATNGTNTCNAGTAACGTCTCTTCTAAAATGGTCCTTAAGCCTCTTGCTCCAGCTTTTCTTAACATCGCAAGTTCTGCGATCTTAATCANAGCCTCTGGCAAGAACTGAAGCTTTGTGTCTTCCATAGANAATAATTTCTGATATTGCTTGATCAATGCATTCTTAGGTTCAGTGAGNATTCTAACCAATGCTTCCTTATTGAGTTCATGTAAAGTTGAAACAATGGGAAGCCTGCCNACGAATTCAGGGATCAGNCCATATTTAATTAAATCCTCTGGTTCAACTTTTTCAAAAGTAGCNCCTAAATCGGTTTGCTCTTCTGGATCTTTAACNTCNGCCAAAAAGCCAATGCCTGATTTATTNGTTCTGTGCTCTATTACTTTTTCTAANCCTGAGAAAGCACCGCCGCAAATGAATAAAATGTTGGANGTATCAACCTGAATAAACTCTTGNTGAGGATGTTTTCTTCCTCCCTGAGGTGGCACAGATGCAGTNGTTCCCTCAATCAATTTCAACAGAGCTTGCTGGACACCCTCTCCNGATACATCACGAGTGATTGACGGATTATCTGTTTTCCTTGAGATCTTATCGATCTCNTCAATATATATAATGCCTTTTTGTGCACGATCAACATCGTAATCACAACTCTGCAGCAGCTTCTGAACAATATTTTCAACNTCTTCTCCAACATATCCTGCTTCAGTGAGTGTTGTTGCGTCTGCGATTGCAAAAGGGACATTTAAAATACGGGCAAGCGTTTGGGCCAATAATGTCTTCCCNGAGCCGGTTGGGCCAATGAGNAGAATGTTGCTTTTGCCAACCTCAACATAATCTTCATCTCGAGGCTTTGGTTTATCGATTAAACGCTTATAGTGGTTATANACCGCAACNGATAGGACTTTCTTGGCAATGTCTTGATCAATGACATAATCATCAAGCATGGACTTGATTTCTTTCGGTTTGTAGAGAGCAAGATCTTGATTCTCCTCCTCATCACTCAGTTCCTCTTCTATGATGTTATTGCAGAGATCAACACACTCATCGCAAATATATACTGACGGACCTGCAATNAGTTTTCTGACTTCATTTTGTCCTTTCCCACAGAATGAACAATAGAGAATCTTACTCTCTTTAGTGCCCTTCCCTTTTTTTTCTTTATCAGACATTTTATTTTAAAGCCTCTGTCCTTTCTTCAAGGATTTGATCAATTAAACCGTATTCGAGTGCAGCTTGTGCATCCATAAAGTTGTCTCTGTCTGTATCTTTACCAATTTGCTTTTCAGATTTGCCCGTATGCTTTGACAATATTGAATTAACCAATGCTTTCATTTTTAGAACCTCTTTGGCATGTATATCAATATCACTGGCCTGACCTTGGAATCCAGATATGGGTTGATGGATCATCATCCTTGAATTAGGCAAGGAGAAACGTTTAGATTTAGTCCCGCCCGCTAGGAGGATTGCTCCCATGCTCGCTGCTTGTCCAATACAAATTGTGCTTACATCTGGTTTAATGAATTGCATCGTGTCATAGATAGAAAGACCCGATGTAATCGATCCCCCAGGTGAGTTGATGTAGAGATATATGTCTTTATTTGGGTTTTCACTTTCTAGAAAGAGCATTTGTGCAACAATCAAATTCGCCATATTGTCCTCAATGGGTCCGACTGCAAAAATAACATTGTCTTTGAGTAGACGAGAAAAAATGTCAAAAGCCCTCTCCCCTCTTGGAGTTTGCTCGACCACCATTGGTATCAGGCTATTTATTTCTTCTTTTGTTGTCATGCTTGGTTGTTTATTAATTCTTTAAATTCTATTTCTTGATCGGTGAATGTTGTTTTATCTATGAGCCAATCTACCACTTGATCTTCCATAACCATAGATTTTAGTTGATCCATGAGATCTGGGGTTTGTTCATACATTTTTTTAATTTCATCNCCATTAGGATAAGAATTCGTAATCTCAGCCAATTTAGTTTTGACCCTTTCATCATCCAACTGCATCTCCCTAGAGATAACCAATTCATTAACCAATAGTCCTAAATGCACTCTTTCTGTTGCGATTTGATTGAAATTGTCTAGTTCAGGTGCATCGGACTCATTTTCAACACCGGATCTCTTCATCCAGTCTTTTTGCATTGCGGTAGCTTCACTCTTAATCATCACCTCTGGAATCTGGATCTGATTTTTTTCTCTGAGATAATTCATTAACCCCACTCTGACTTGCTCATTGATCTTTGCATCTTTTTCCTTGTCCATGCTCTCAGATATCTCTTTGATTAAATCATCGTATTTTCCGCTTTCAATCCCAAAGCCTTTGACAAAGTCTTCTGTGACTTCTGCCAGTGCTAACTCCCTCACCTCTTTTACTTTCACATTAAAGTTGGCAGTTTTACCAGCAAGATCCGGCTGATGATATTCTTCAGGAAAAGTCACCTCAAAATCTTTTTCATCACTTGGCTTAACATCTTTCAAAGATTCTTCAAATTCTGGCAACATTTGTCCGCCGCCAAGCTGCATCACAAAGTCTTCAGCGCTTCCACCTTCAAAAGCTTCTCCATCCAGGGTTCCCTTGAAATCGATCAAGAGCTGATCATTATCATTTGCATTACGATCCACTGACTTCCACTCGCCTCGCTGTTTTTGAAGGTTTTCAATCATCTCATTGATGTCACTTTGCTTCACAGTTGTGGACGGCCTATCGAGTTTAATTTTATCTATGCCTTTTAACTTGAATTCAGGAAATACCTCAATCGTTGCTGTGTATTTAAATTCACTTCCATCTACAAATTGATCAATACTGACTTCAGGTGGTCCAGCCGGTTTAAGCTCTTTCTCTGTAACAGCCTCCACATATGTCGACTCCAAGACATCGCTTAGAATTTCTTGGTTAACTTGATTGCCATATTGGCTCTGAATGATATTGATAGGTGCTTTTCCGGGTCTAAAACCGGGCAGTTTGGCAGTCTTTGCTATTTGTTCAAAACGCTGCATTTTCTTTGCTTCAACGAAAGATGAAGGAACGGAGACCTTCACCTCACGTTTCAACTCTTTTTGCTTTTTAACTTTTACAGTAATTCCTGACATTTAGTTTCATCCTATTTATGGTGGGAAAGGAGAGACTCGAACTCTCACGGGTTGCCCCACTGGATCCTAAATCCAGCGCGTCTACCAATTCCGCCACTTTCCCATGAATTGATTAAGGCGGGAAATTATACAATAAATTTAGGAAGTATAACCAGCTCTGATTCAATCAAATAAATATCTAATAAANAAAGAAAAAGCCGCCTATAAAAGGCGGCTTTCTTTTTTTNCTTAGCAAATGTGCTTAGAACTGATACTTAAGCCCCATTTGGATTTGCCATCTGGATTGACCAGAATTGTCCCTGATGAAATAACTATCATCATCATCTATGCCTCTAATGATAAATCGACCTTGATCATCAGTTCCGTTTACAAGTATTTGTCTACTATTGTTGTAGCTGTACTCATAAACATGGCCGTCATCGTCATTAATCATGTTCATCACATTGAGAAGATCTAAGAAGAATATAAACTTATGATCCTCCATTGGGCTTGGCAATTCTTGAGTGACTCTAACATCAAGTCTGCTATAGCCTGGTGTTGTGAAAGCATTCCTTGGAGCATAAGTTCCTTTGTATTGAGCCAAAGGTCCACTATTGACATGATCCATTACAGCAGAAGCAACGCTAGCGCTCGTAAAGACAACATTAGGATCATCTGCACCAGTTGGAACATATGCAAGGCTATAGTCTGCATAGAACTTACTGTAACAACGTCCGCTGCTGCCTTCGCAACCACCAACTGGTCGGTAAGAAGGCTCATCGAATGTAATACTGTATGGTTCTCCAGATTTTCTAACGTAAATAGCTGAAATTCTGGTTTCATTGTCACCAAAGAACATGTTCCTGTATTCAACACCAGCGATGATCTTTCTGGAAGTCATAAATGATGAACGTGCCGCAGGTACATTCTCGCCATCCCATCTTTGGGTATACCCATAAGATGATTCAGCCTGCGACGAAGTCAAAGCATAAACATCTTCTGCGTCAACTGAAGCCCATGATGCAAAATAGCTGAAACCATTATCAAATGACTTTCTCACTGAAGCAGACCATGCTTCAGCACCACCTTGATCAGTATTCGTAAGAAGATAGTCTCCTGGACCATGGGAATAACGACCTCGGCCATCAGCTAAATATCCCTCGAGCTCCATTCCTAGTTCTTTATAAAAAACACCTTCATTCGTGCTGTCTTTGTTGTACTCAAGCGTGAGTTGGTATCCATTCTCTGTTGTGATATCAAGAGCAATGTTTCCTCTCCAGCTGCTTGGTGCCTCAAAGTCAGGATCTGTTGTTTGAGCATCGTTAAAGTATGCTGATGACGGTATACAGTAATTACTTGTATCGCCCATCCAGAAGAAAGTTGGGTCTCCTGCTGGCATCCTTCCTACTGTACCACCGCATCTAAATGAAGGAAGCTCATCATCCCATCCATAAACTTTCAGATAGTCAGAAGCTCCGCCAGATCTACTGTAAGCGTTTCCATACCATACATTTGGTATACGCCCCATAAAGAGTCCATACCCACCTCTGATTTCAGCACTCACGACTCTATCGACATTGCCAAATAAAGATTCTGATGCATCATAGTTAAAACCAATTCTTGGTTGAACAACTTTCATATCAAATTTTTGAGCATTGCTGAATCCATTTCTAGTAACAAATTTTGGATTCTCTCTTGGCGCTTGCGGTGTTTTAACATGGTCATATCTCACGCCGACATTTAGGGTCAAATCACCCATGTATATCTTGTCGCCAACATAAACCGTTGTTTTCTTAAGATCAAAGTTTGCTGCTACAGGATCAACATCAAGTATCCCGCCTTGAGGTACATGATATCTAAGGTAGCTATATTCACCAGCTTCGTAATCAGCAATAGAATCAAAGACTACTTCGCCATTGTATCTTGAGATAAATAAGTTGTAGAGGCTTGTGTCTTCGTAATCGATACCAGCAGTGACAACATGATTACCTAGATCGTAAGTTGCTTTAAAACTGATATAGTCTGAACTTGTTTCAATTTTGTTAGCGGCCCTATATCGCTCACCGCCAAGCCGGATCTGGTCTCCCCCAACTTCAACAGTCATCTCAGGTGTTGTAAGTCCAGGAGAATATGGATCACTTAGATATTCATAAGTGGAATATCTGACTTTGGTAGATAAACGATCATTCCAATCACTGTAAAGTGTGATTGAATTCCTCTCTATCTCAGGCGCATAATAAACCCAGTTGCTACTGAATCTGTTATAGCCTCCACTCGGAAGACTGTCTTCGTCACTCTGATAGAGGAAAACCGCCCTGTGAATGTCATTGATATTGGCATTCAATTTAATAATTGTTTTCTCACCTGTTTCAGGTGCAGTAAAGCCAGTAAATTGACCTGGATCAAATCCATATCTGTCTTGACTGATTCTCGCAATTTCAGCAATATCTGCTTCAGTTGCATCTTCAGCGCTATTTGGCATACCACTGTCTGCTGCACCGTATAATGCAGGAAGGCCTGATTCAAATTCTTCATAACCTACAAAGAAGAATAATTTGTCTTCTATGATTGGGCCACTGAATGTAAAGCCTTTTGTTTCTTCTGAGAATTCAGCAAAATCCTGACCAAATAACTCACCAACATCGCCTTCATCTCTTTCGATGAAGAAAACACTTCCGTGGAAATCATTTGAACCTGATTTTGTCACAGTAGCAATGGAACCACCTGTAGTGTTCCCTCTGGAAACATCATAAGGAGTAATATCAACTGAGATCTGATCGACAAATTCCATGCTGATAGGGTTACGCATACTTCCAAAGCCATTGTCATTAAGACCAAATGGATCATTAAAACTAACGCCATCAACTGAGAAATCATTGAACCGCTCATGAGCACCCATTACAGTGATTGAGCTGTTCTTACTGCTTTCAGTGTTAATGCTGACTCTCGGGTCAAATTTTGCAAAGTCTGCAATAGATCGGTTGATTGTAGGTACTCCCGCAATTGCATCTTCTCCAAGTGAGATTCCGCCACCCATTCTAATCGTGCCACTGGTTGCTGAAGCCGTTACACCGATTTCTTCCATATTGTTAGAAACCATGGTGATTTCTATCGCTGCAGTCTTATTCAATACTAAATACAATCCTGATTGAGACTGTGATTGA
>NZHF01000052.1 GCA_002691305.1 Gammaproteobacteria bacterium
GTAGCCAGTCAGGCTCAAGGTTCAGACGACGCATCGTAGGCTCTTGATTTTACCTATCGGAGAAGTGGCCGAGTGGCTGAAAGCGCTCCCCTGCTAAGGGAGTATACGTTAATAGCGTATCGAGGGTTCGAATCCCTCTCTCTCCGCCAGAAAAACGAGGAAATTATATGAAAAGCTTAGTCATTGCTACTTTTCCAGCACAAGCAGGAAAGTTGGAAGAATTAAAACAGTTATTCAGAGATGCTCTTGGGGATACCAGAGCCTTTGATGGTTGTATATCCATTGATGTTCATGTCGAAGAGAGCACAGAAACGATTCATCTTATCGAGTATTGGGAGTCCTTGGACCATTATGAGGCATACCTTCAATGGAGAATGGAAAACGGTTTGGCAGAACTTCTCAACCCAATTCTTGATGGCGGTGCAGAAGGGCTCAAGATCTATCGATGCGGTGAAAAAGAAGACATCTAAAGCATAACNCTAGGGAATGAAAAACAGATANGNCANCGTTATTTCACTCCTTTTTCTGTCGAACTTTTCATATTCTTCTGAAGACATAACGATCTATCATGCAAAAGAAATTGTAACGCTCGATGAGAAAGTGGCATCAGCAAATGCCGTCTCAGTCAAGAGTGATCGAGTCATGGCAATTGGTTCGCTGGATGATCTAATCGAGCGAAATCCAGACGCAAGCATTAACCGTCAGTTTCAAAATGATGTGATTGTTCCTGGATTCATTGAGCATCATATTCATCCATTTTTATCAGCAATTACGATGAATGCTGAAATTATCTCAATAGAGGGATGGGATTTACCAAACAATCAGTCTATAGCCTATCGTGATCGTGACTCCTATATGCAAAGGTTGTCAGAGATCGAAGAAAATATGAANAGTGATTCACCCCTTATNACATGGGGCTTTCATCATTACTTTCATGGAGATCTAAGCAGNGAAGATTTGGATCGTATATCAAAAGACAGGCCCATTTTNGTCATGCACAGGTCTTACCATGAGTTTATTCTAAACACGCCCGCATTGGAGTATTTTGATATCAGTCAAGAATTTATTGAATCATTGGATGAGGAAGCAAGGGCATATGCAGATTTTGATCGAGGACACTTCTCTGAACAAGGAATGATTTCTGTGTTTCCTAANCTCCTTCGATACTTGGGTAAACCAGAATATTTATTGTCTGGTTTGCAGTTAACAGAAGACTATTTGCACCAAAATGGTGTAACGATGATTGCAAACCCAGGTGCATGGTTAATCAAGTCGATACAGGATGCCAAGAATCTGATTTTGGGAGATGAAANTACTCCATTTCGTTCATTTTTTATTCCGAGTGCACTCATACTCTCTGAAGATCATGACGTCCCAGAACTGGTTGAAGAAGCTAAGAAGCTTTTGGAATGGGGAGGAGGCAAGGTTGAATACCTACCGAATAGGATCAAACTATTCGCCGATGGCGCCATGTACTCTCAAAACATGGTGTTGAGTGAGGGTTATCTGGATGGCCATCAGGGTGCATGGCTCATGCAGGAAGGACTTTATCGCTCAGCCTTCAAATTATTTTGGGATGAGGGATATCAAATTCATATCCATCAAAATGGTGATGANGCATTGGATCTAATACTCGATGTCTTGGAAGAGAACATGGCAAACAACCCAAGGGAAGATCACAGAACAACAATCGTTCACTTTGGAATTTCTAGAGCGGATCAAATGGATCGCGTGAAATCATTGGGCGCCATCATCAGTGCAAACCCTTACTACGTTACTGCTCTTTCAGACTTATACAGTAAGAAGGGTCTCGGTCCAGAAAGAGCACTTGAGATGGTTAGATTGGGAGATGTAGATCGAGCTGGAATTAGATTTGGTCTTCACTCTGATATGCCAATGGCTCCAGGGTCTCCATTGGTGCTTATGCATGCAGCAGTCAATCGGATAAATTTTGCCAATGAAGTTGCGGGACCCAAACAAAGAGTGAGCCCACTTGCGGCATTAAAAGGTGTAACGCTTGATGCCGCATATATCATGGGTTTAGAAGACGACTATGGCAGTATCAGCGAGGGCAAGCTTGCTAATTTCACAATACTTTCTGAAAATCCTTTGTCCGTAAATCCTCAAACAATTAAAGATATTGAGATAAAGGCCACCATCGTGGAAGGGAAGCATTATCCCATTGATTAAGTGCCACAGAATGTCTGAGTGACTTGCTCACCGTCTTTTGCTGGAATGGCAAAGTCTTCCATGTCTTCCTGCTCCAGATATGGCTTTTGAGTAACCCGCAATATTTGATCCATGATTGCATGGGTATTCTCTTCCTCGTATTCTCTAATCGCTCTTTCAATTAAGTGATTTCTTGGAATATAAATTGGATTTATGGAATTTAAGTTGTGGATCGTATTTTCAGTCTTCTCGCTTTTTTGATGGATCATTTTTTTCCATTTTTTTAACCAATCTTTAGGCTCTTCAGCATTACTGAAGCAAACGAGAAAATCATCATCTTTGCTGCCTATTGCAGATGAAAGAGATCTAAAAGTTAAGGTAAAATCAGCACTATTTTTATGCATGATGGACAACAACTCTTTCACCAAATCATTGCTCTCCTTTGTTTCTTCCAGACCAACCTTTTCCGTCATTGTCGTATTTATTTTTGAGTTTATATCTTTTGAAAAGTTCCCCAGTGACTCCCTTATTGCCTCTTCCTTTTCACTTTCATTCCCNTCAATGATTGGAAGCAAGCATCCTGCTAAACACGATAGGTTCCATAAAGCAATCTTAGGTTGATTGCTGTATTTGTACCTTCCGTGTCGATCAATTGAGCTAAATACGGTATCAGGNTTGTATGCTTCCATAAAAGCACATGGACCATAATCAATGGTCTCTCCTGAAACTGAGAAATTATCGGTATTCATAACACCATGTATGAAGCCAATGCTCATCCATTTGGAGACCAGCGTGGATTGCTTTTCTGAGATGGCCTCAAAAAGCAGCAAGTATTTATTCTCTTCATCAGAAATTTTGGGATAAAGCCTATTGATTGTAAAATCAGCCAACACCTTAAGATTTTCTAAATCTTGTCTTGCTCGAAAGAATTCAAAAGTTCCAACTCGAATAAGACTATTTGAGACCCTGGTAAGAATACCTCCTTTTACTGGCGCTTCTCTTGAGACATTCTCTCCGGTATAAACCGCCGCTAAAGCTCTTGTCGTTGGGATATTCATGGCATGCATGGCTTCACTGAGGATGAATTCTCTAATCACTGGCCCGATTGCAGATCTCCCGTCTCCTTGCCTAGAAAAAGCGGTTACTCCAGAGCCTTTAAGTTGAATGTCATTGAGCTTTTTTTCTTTGTCATAGAGTTCGCCAAGCAAGATTGCTCTCCCATCACCCAACTGGGGAACAAAGTTGCCGAATTGATGACCGGCATAGGCCATGGCTATTGTCGAAGAATCTCCTGGGACTTCATTTCCTGAAAAATATTGAAGCAATTTATTTTCGTCAGCGGTATCAATAAATAACTCATTTGCAAGCTCACGATTTAAGCAAAGAAATTTTGGTTTGCTCACTGGGGTTGGATTAATTGATCGATGAAATTCTTTAGGTAATTCAGAATAAGTATTTTTGAGATTTTTCATGCTATTGATTTCGATAATTTTTTAGGCCAAGAAGTTTTTCGATCAATTAAGAGTATTAATTTATACTAAATGAAAACATAAGCACACATCCAATAACTTCGTGATTGAGAATTTAAAAAACAGAATCTTCAATATACCTAATGAGGACAGATCTTCATTATTCAGAGCCTTCTTCTTTTTTTATTTCGTTCTGGGTTCTTGGTACTCAATCCGTCCAGTTAGGAATGAAATGGCTGTCCAAGCCGGTTTGGAGAATCTTCCAGGCCTCCTGTCTATAGTTTTATTGGTTATGTTGATTGCAAATCCAATTTACTCTTGGCTTGTCTCTCGAATCAATAGGAACAAAGTTGTCCTATATTTCTATTTGTTTTTCATTCTGAANCTTTTGATTTTCTTTTTTTCATGGGTCTCGCTGGATGAATCATGGAAACCCATGATCGCAAAGAGTTTCTATATATGGTGCAATGTTTTCTCCTTTTTTGTGGTCTCGATATTTTGGGTATCGATGATTAATTTTTTCAATGGATCTCAAGCAAAACTTTACTTTGGGATTATCAGTGCAGGCGGTTCCATCGGCGCATTCTCAGGCTCATCTGTGGCACGTGTCTTTTCCACACAAGTTTGTGGATCGGTATCGCTTTCTGAATGGGGACCGTTTTCTTTGATATTAATTTCAGTGTTCTCTTTGTCGATTGCTTGCTTCTTAAGCATGTCATTTAAGTCCGAGGCAGTCAGTGAGGAAGAGGATCTATCAGGCTCTGCGATTGAACCAATTAAAGACATTGCTAAATCACCTGTGCTGAAAAATCTAAGTCTCTATATGATTTTATGGACGGGTTTGATGACATTTGGGTGGATGATTGCATTGGGTATAGTTCAAGAATGGTCAACGGACCCGTGTGAAAGAACTGCGTTTTTCGCAAGAATTGAGCAGATNGTTACCCCATTGACACTTATTTGTCAGTTTTTTGTGACCTCATTTGTTTTAAGGTCCATTGGCATTCGGAAAGTTTTAATCATTTATGGATTTATATTGTTCGCCGCAATATATTTCTATGAGATTTATCCTGAAATCATGACCGTTCTGATTATTGTCTCAATTCTGAGAACGTTTGAGTATGGTTTGTCTAAACCAGCAAGGGAAAGTCTATTCACTAAGCTTAAAAGAGAGCAACGCTATAAGTCGACCGTGTTTATGGATACGTTTTTTACCAGAGGCGGAGAGGTTGCTGGCAGTTGGTTCGCCGCCAAAGGCGCATTATTACTTGGGCTTTCCTCAATGGGAGCAACCTTATTCTTGATTCCGTTTGCTGCCTTATTATCCTGGACTGGATACAAATCTTCTAAATTGCTGGATGAGTGATGGGCAAAAAAAAACAGAGCGTTAGCTCTGTTTCTTAGTCGAGTCCTTGGGGTGTCTGAAGCGAGATTCTTTCTTCAGCGCCTCGCCCGGTATCTCTTTCCGAACTTGGTGGGAATCGGTTCCTTTTTGCTGCTAGCTTATCTTCCCCGATTCGCTTTCACCCTTTAGGTCTCTTTCTCTTTTTGACTCTCCCTTCTGCGTCTTAAGTTACTTCCGGGTCGGTCTCAAGAGATGAGTTAATATTACGATTTACTTATTTTTTTTCAAATAGATTCGCGGGGAAAATCAAAGTTTTTTCTATCAGATTTTTTTATGTCCTATAAAAAATAAAAAACAAAATTAAGAGTATTTTCTAACTTACTGATATTCTTTGTTTTACGTAAAAAAGACTTGTGAAAATATGTCCTATAAGTATTTTTTTAAAAAAATAAAAAAAATGAATATAAAAAATAATTTTGCGCAAATATTATTTATTGAGGATTATTATTGATCAGAAACATTCTTAATTAATTTGAATTTTCTCTAAANAAACTGACTCTTTTTATAACTATTTTATGANAACAACCAAAAAAATAGACTTAAATGCCGATCTTGGTGAATNNACCACTGAGGAAAAATTCCAAAATGAGATTTCGCTGATCCAGCACATCACATCCGCCAGTATTGCATGTGGAGGCCATGCAGGTGATCAAACATCAATGAATACTATGATTGAACACTGCATTCAAAATAATGTTTTATTTGGGCCTCATCCTTCTTATCCAGATAAAAAGGGTTTTGGCAGAAGGAATCTCGCAATCAGTGAANAATCCCTAATGCAATCAATTGAACATCAGATCTCTGAATTCATGGACATATCCAAAGGACATGACNNTGAGCCAACACACATTAAACTTCACGGTCAGCTGTATAACGATTGCTTCAGTGACAGAGACCTGAGTGAACTTTGCTTGAGAGCCTTGGATGCTGTCTGCCCCAATCTTGCTTTGATCTGTCAATCGAATTCTCAAATCAGCCATATTGCAAAAAGATCAGGGCTCAATGTAATACACGAGGCGTTTATTGATAGGAAGTATCAAGCCAATGGTGCATTGATGAGTAGAATCAATGCAGACGCAGTCATCTCATCTGGGGAGGATCAGGCTAGACAAGCGCTCTCAATTGTATTCAAAGGCGAGGTAATGACTCAGAATTCTAAACACATTCAGATAGAAGCAGACACCCTTTGTATACATGGCGATAATCCGGATTCGATATCGATGGCGATTCAAACCAAAAAAATTCTTGAAGAGAATGGCTGCCAAATCATTGGCTATGAGCTTTAATTTCAATACCAAAATCTCAGTTATAGCTGAAGACATGCTCGAGCTTCGCCTTCATGTTTCCCATATCAATAAATCAAAATTCTATTGGCACCTCGCAGAACATTTATTGAACAGCCAGAACGATATAGAGGTAATTGCATCAGAAGAGGTAATCTCCATTAGATCCAAAGTGATCCCGATGGATATCAATAAAATTGAATCGGCTCTCTCTTCTTTTGAGTTCAGTTTGATCAGTCAAATTGATCATAAATTGGAAATTCCAATATGTTACGAAGACGTCTTCGCAAGCGACCTCAAAGAAATATCCAAGCAGCTGAATCTTTCAACCCAAGAGATCACTGATATTCATTCATCGGCTACTTATGAAGTCAAAGCCATTGGTTTTACACCAGGTTTTTCATATTTAGGAGATCTTGATGAAAAGATTGCTGTTCCAAGATTGAGTAAACCCAGATTGAGCACCGCGGTAGGTTCTGTGGCAATAGCCAATGACCGAACTGGAATATATTGTTTGGGCGGTCCAGGAGGCTGGCCAATCATAGGGGCTACCCCAATAAATTTATTCAATCCCGATGACACTGGATCAGTGACATTGATTCCTGGGACGAAGGTGACATTTAAAAAAATCTCAATGGAAGAATTCATAATGATGCAGAGCAGAAATTAAATGACGATCCAGGTGTTAAAAACAGGATTGCAGACTACTGTTCAAGATCTTGGAAGGATGAGAAGCAAGCACATTGGTATTCCACAGTCAGGCTCATTTGATTATTTGTCAGCAGCGAAGGCCAATGCAATCCTAAATAGGCCAATCAACTCACCCGTATTGGAATGCACGATGACGGGTCCCAGCCTAAAATTCTTAGAGGATATGGATGTTTGNATTACCGGTGCAACAGTCAACCAAATAACAGTGGATGATTCATCGATTAATCAAAATACATTGGTTCATGTTAAAAAAGGAAGCATCCTCTCAACCGATATTGCAAAAGATCATTTGCGATTTTATATTGCATTCTCAAAAAGCATTCAAGCGACTGAGTTTTTGAACAGTGTATCGACCTATTTACCTGCAAAGTTTGGTGGCCTAAATGGAGCAACAATTCAGAAAGGTCAAATGATTGATTTCAAAGAGACCCAATCAGAGGCATATACTGGTGATCCATGGATTGAAAACGGAGAAAGAATAGAGACATCAAAGATTCGGGTAACACAAGGACCTGAATTCAATCTATTGGATGCATCCAGTGTGTTATTTGAGACTGATTTCATAGTCAGTAATGATTCCAACAGGATGGGCGTGAGGACTGTCGANAATAGAATTCCCATTAATGATCAGGGTTCAATGATCAGTAAACCAATTTATCCAGGTATCGTTCAATGTCCACAAGATGGCTTGCCAATCATTTTGGGTGCAGATGCTCAAACTCTGGGAGGTTATCCAAGAATATTGCAAGTCATCAAGGCAGAGCGTCATTTGATTGGTCAACTGAGACCCAATGATCATTTTAGATTCGAATTGGTTTCTATTCCTGAAGCTCTGGATGCATGGGAGAACTTGAAAATAAATTATCCCTTTGTTTGTGAGTTATAATGTATCCGACGCGCCTGTAGCTCAGCTGGATAGAGTACCTGGCTTCGAACCAGGTGGTCGGGGGTTCGAATCCCTCCGGGCGCGCCACATAATCTAGGAGATCAAAATGAGCAATGCATCGATGGATTTACTGAGTCCAATAAAACTTAGTCAGCAATGTTCTCATTGACTTTAATAAACTGAAAATAAGCTCCTAGAATAATTGCCACAAGCCCTCCATAATAAAATGGAAAGGTCGGATCAAGATTGTACAGTAGGGTACCAATGGTTGGCCCAAAGATCATCCCAACGACAGGTGCCCCGGCTAAGAATCCAGCAACTTCACCTTGTTCACTGGGTTCAACGCTTAAAGTAGCCGCTGCATTTAAACTCGGTGTGATCATACTGAACGCAATACCCATTCCAGCGTAAGCCAAGAAGAATTGTGTCAATGAGCTCACAAGGCTTATTGAAATCAAAACCACTCCAAAAATCAGGAAGCAAATTCTAAGCAGAGTCTCGGTAGAAATATTTAAAACTTGCAAAACAACGGCTTGCATGAAAGTTGATGTCAGAGCCATCGATAGAAGTGCGATACTTGTAAATTTGATCACCTGATCAGGTTCGGTAATGCCCAGCTGATCCTGAATATAGAAGGCTGAAATAATTTGAACAGATGTAAAGACCATGAATGCTACCGCCCATCCAATCAGAAATGG
The DNA here is from genome assembly GCA_002691305.1 of Gammaproteobacteria bacterium. Lineage (GTDB taxonomy): Bacteria > Pseudomonadota > Gammaproteobacteria > Steroidobacterales > UBA11654 > CACPJA01. The sequence goes on from NZHF01000052.1 coordinate 8,622, forward strand.
AAGTATTCTAGAATCATAGAATTTTAGTGTTTTATTTTGACTTGATTCAGAAATTTCTGGGATAGACTGAATGAGGTATTTATGAGCCAACCCAGCTCCAATTAATGCAATCAAAGCACCNCAGTACATTGGAAATAATGGGTGTATGAANGCAAGTGTCCCCCCCATCACGGGTCCAATCATTGTCCCAATGCCTGCGGCCATTCCGATTAGTGCCATACCCTTTGTTCGATCTTTTGAATCCGTATGATCAGACATGTATGCAACTGCAGCTGGCTGAATGCCTCCAATTAGCACTCCATAAATGATTCTAATGATCAATAGGAATATAAATAGTGATATAGGATTAAAGACTCCCCACAATCCAACTTGAATGCCAAAGGTAAAAAGAAGAAATGCAAAGCCATACGACAGCAAACCAATTACAAATACTTTCTTTCTTCCAATGAGTTGGCTTCTTTTGCCCCAATAATAGGATGAGAAGACTAAAGCCACATTCGATATTGCTATCAATACACCAAACTGATTAATGCTGAGTCCAATTTCTCTTGATAAAGGAGCAAAGATTACATAAAGCAGTGAGAACCCAGTTCCATAAATAACAAGACCAATGATCAATATGACCTTATCCAGGCCAAGTTTCTGAGTGTTTTCCATTACTTTTCTTTTCGGGCGTTCATGAGATCCAGTTGTTCCTGTGAGGCAGGTTTTTGGTGAAGTTCCTTCCATTCTTGATAAGGCATCCCATAAATGATCTCTCTTGCCTCATCGGGATTACTCTCTTCGCCGATCTTTTCAGCTTCTTCTTGATACCATCTGCTTAAACAGTTTCTGCAAAATCCTGCAAGTATCATCATGTCAATATTTTGGACATCCGATTCTTTTTGAAGATGATTGATGAGTCTCTCGAAGACTGCGGATTGAATCTCTTTTTTCTTATCCATAATTAGTGTGATATCTAAACACATTATCATTAGAATAGTAATATAATCTTCATTGAACCTATCGAAGTATATGAATGCCTCAAATAAACCTCTAACAGGAATAAAAGTCATCGAGATGACCCACATGGTTATGGGCCCTGCAGTGGGAGCAATACTGGGCGATTTGGGCGCTGAAGTCATCAAGATTGAACCGATTTCTGGCGATAAAACCAGAGTATTAAAGAAGTCTGGGTCAGGTTATTTTCTCACCTACAATCGAAACAAGCGAAGTTTGGCAATGGACATTAAAAAAGAAGAGGGAAAGAAGATCGTTCAATCTTTGATTCGGAAGTCAGATGTTTTTATTGAAAATTTTCGACCAGGAGCTATGGATAAACTTGGGTTCAGTTATGAAGAGTTTTCGAAGCTGAATTCAGAATTGATCTATTGTTCTGCAAAAGGTTTCCTCAAGGGGCCTTACGAACATCGGACTGCATTGGATGAAGTCGCCCAAATGATGGGAGGACTCGCTTATATGACTGGCCCTCCTGGGAGGCCACTTCGAGCCGGTTCTTCAGTTATTGACATCATGGGCGGCATGTTTGGTGCCATCGCTATACTGGCAGCATTACAAGAAAGACAGACCACAAAAAAAGGCCAAAAAGTCACAAGCGCATTGTATGAAAATGTTGTTTATCTAATGGGGCAACACATGGCTCAGACGGCTACCACTGGTTCACCTCCGCCTCCAATGTCAGTCAGAGTGGCTGCTTGGGCTGTTTATGACATCTTCGATACAAAAGATGGAGAACAGATCTTCATCGGAGTCGTGAGTGATACACAATGGAAATTGTTTTGTGAGTCGTTTGGTTTAGATGATTATGCNAATGATGAATCANTGGATTTAAACAAAGGCAGAGTCGAAAAAAGAGACGTCATAATTCCTCGATTACAGGAGCTATTTAGTACGTTTACAAAAGATGATTTAATGAAAAAGCTTGATAGCACCGGCCTCCCATTTGCTCCAATCAGCAAGCCTGAAGATTTGTTTGATGATGTTCATCTCAATGAATCGGGGGGGCTACTGGATATTGAAATTCCTACGGGAGGAAAGACAAAGCTTCCTGCAATGCCCATCAATATGGATGACCGAAGATTTGATGTGCATACACCGGTTCCAAAGGTGGGCGAACACTCAATCAAGATTCTTGAAGAGCTTGGAATGGATGAAGACGAGATTAACGACTTATTTGATCAAGAGGTTGTTTCTAGGGACTGATCTNTATCGGTCTCAATGTATTTTCGATAGGGTTTAATNCCCATGAATCCNGCAAATATACCAATCACTCCAACAATCAAAGAGACCACAGCCATTGAATATGAAATTAAGGATTCATCCTTAAATACGTAATCGGTCAGAAGCGCAACACTTGTAGGTCCCAAGGTGTATCCAGTCAGGCTGATAACAAAAAAGTAGATTGCAGCGACTTGCGCTCTTAATTGATTCGGTGTGATGTTTAGTATGGCCAGNGGAGCCAATGCAGTTTGACCGGCAGCCATGATTGCTTGAGGTACAAACATAAGCGTTGCCAATTGATAAGATGGCATCAGTGGCACTAGTGTAGCCGCAATGGTTAGAACGATCATTGTATAAGCGAATAGTTTTATGTGTGCACTGCCGCCATATCTTTTAAATACATAATCTCCAAGCCAACCGGTGCCTATGGCTCCTATCGGTCCTGAGACCAGGAATGCAATACCGAGCCACATCGTTATTGTCCTGAAGTCAATCCCATAAGTTCGGTCATACATTGTTGGCATCCATGATAAAAATGCATAGCCGATTAGAACCGAGCACGCCATGGAGAGAAACAGCCATCCGTATGCACTTTTTCTTTCTAAGATGAAATTGATCGTCTCTTTGATCGATAATTGATCTGTTGAATTTCCGTCATCGCTTTCGAGAACAATTTTCTCGGTTCGCTTTGGTTCTTTGACCGTCATCATCAATGCAGCAACAATGAGTCCTGGTAGCCCGACCATTATGAATAAGGCTTGCCATGGAAAAATTTCTCCGATGATTGGAAGAACAATATTCTCTCTNGTCGCAACATAGGCNATGATTTGACCTCCNACAATGAATGCGATCCCCGATCCAACAGAAACACCAATGTTAAATACCCCTAGAGCTTTACCCCTTTTTTCTTTTGGAAAATAGTCTCCAATCATCGATAAACTGCTTGGACTGAGTGTGGCTTCACCCACACCCACACCAACCCTGGCGAGAAATAACTGCATGTAGTTCTTGGCCAATCCGCATGCTGCCGTCATCAAGCACCAGAAAGATATCCCTACTGCAATGATGGCTCTCCGACTTTTTTTATCAGCAAGCCTGCCAATTGGGATACCCATGGTGGTATAAAAGAGTGCGAATGCCAATCCCAGCAGCAGACTCACCTGAGTATCGGTCAACAATAAGTCTCTCTTTACAAGTGGGACGACCAATGAAAGCAGTTGTCTATCAAGAAAAGATACAACATAGGCAATGGTCAAAATAGTGACNGCGTACCACGCCGAAGCATTCGATGGATAACTGTGATCCAATTCAGATTTTTGGCTCATAAATTTATTTTACAGGTGCAGGTTTTTGTTCCCTAGCATAGTACTCAAGGCTAGAGATGCTTGGGCCATAGTCCTCAGTAGGAGCCGATAACATTCCCGGATATCTTTCTTCTGAGAATTCGCGTACGTGCTCAGGGATGATATCAATATTGTCTGATTTCAGCATAGTGCTCATATANAAGCAATGACCAGGCGTATCTCCCATTAACATCCATGGGAGCCAAGGCGTGATCCTGTTCCAGGTACCCGTATAGTCCACCGATGTCAGTTCAGGGTTTTCAAGATCCTTTGCAGAGACAAAGTAACGCATCATTTCTGAGACACGGGCCATTTTGCCAGCTGATTCTCTAACCCACTTATCGGGTTGCAGAGGGTTTGGATAATACAAATGCATATCCGTACTCAGTGTGATCACATCACCTGATCTTTTCCAAGGAAAGATCAGAGGTATTTTTCTAGGCTCGGCTTTTTCGCCCGTTTTAAAATCCTCAGGAGCCAGTATCAGCCATTCGGAAATTGTGTAATTGAAAGGGTCATTTGCAACATGAACAACGTCAACCACTTCTTCTGAATATGGATTGGTCCACTGATCAATCATTTGGCCAGATCTGGGATCTGTATAGAAAATGACTTCCTTATTTAATCGACGTATGCTTCCATCTTCTGCAGCNGGCATTAATCTTGTGCACAAGAATGTCTCAAAGCCACACAACTCTTTAACTGCCTGACCCGGTGTTACCCCAAGAATTGTTCCCGTGGTATAGCAAATGCTTTCTTTTTCAGGATTTAAATCAGCCTGTATTCTTGCCCAAGCATCCCGATTCCATGTATTGGATTGAAAGTTAATTTCTGTTTCAAATTTCATTTTTTTATTCCCCTTTGATTGGTTTACTTTCTCTCATTAAATAGTTCACTATTAATTTTCTCGTTTCTGGATCTTTTACGCCTTGTACTCTCATTCTATTTCCAGGTATGTAGTTTGATGGATCCAATATGAATGCATCAAGCGTTTCAGGCGTCCAAATTAACCCATTATTTTTCATATTGATCAATGCATCTGAATAAGTATAGTTATTTCCAACACCTACAGGCCTTCCAAAAATTCCATAAAGAGTTGGTGCCATGCGATCTCTATCGTCTTTGTTTACGGCATGACAGAATCTACATTTACCTCCTTCCCAGGTTTCAAACGCATGAATCTCCTTTTGAATTTCATCTGGAGAGTCATTCAAAAAATCGCTCATCGCATAAAAGTCAACNGATTCAAATCCCTCAAGCAGCTGTTCCATCTCAATGGGATCCGAATTGGTTTTCGTATTGTATGGAAATGCTCCAAAAATAAGAAATGGCAGATAAAAAGCTATNCCAATAAGCACCATTATAAATAACCAGTGNATCCCTCTAGCATTGTTGACATATTTCCTCATATCAAGCAAAAACATTCAGACTGAAGACTCGAAATCGAATCATATGATACAGCCTTAAAATTATGATTATTAAAATGAGCATGATGTATAGAAAGCCAAATGCGCTATGCAAATAACCCGAGATAGTCCACAGACCATGATCAATGGTGTCAATCCCTTTCATAAATCTTATGACGCCATCGGACCATGCCATAAGAAAACCGCTTAAACCTTGAGCGATGAATGAGCAATAAAGAAAAAACTGTAAGAAATGAATGAATATATAGTCTTGTTCGGGCAATAATCGATGATTCTTCTGCGGTGGAAAATGGATCCACACATACACTCTGAAAATGCTCACTGCCAACAAAAACGTGCCTGCCACGATATGAAAATTCCTCATGATGTCTCTTTCNTCTGTGCCAATGGTGATTCTAGGAGCTTGAAGCATGTTTATGAAGACTATAAAGAAGAATAGAAAACCCAACCAACTTAAGATTCGTCCTGCTTTATTTGCCAATTGATTTTCCATCTTAGATTTTCTTTAAAAACTCCATTAAAAGAACAGCTATATTTGTTGCATCCAGGTCCGGCTCAAGATTCTTGCCTTGAATTGTTTCAACAATTGCATCGGATCGACATTCAATTGCCTGATTAAGGAAGGGATACATTACATCATCTTCGGAACAGAGTATCAAACTTGGAGCCTTTGTTTTTCTTAAGGCTTCAATCTCATTGAAGTTCCAAATTGCATCATGCATTTGTTTTGCAGAAACCTCAGCACGAATTGCATCCAGCGTTTCTCGCTGCCTGAGATTTAAGTCTTCACCAGCGCCCAGAATATCTCCTGCTAATTTCCAAGCATTCATTAGATGTGAACCGTCTTCTTTGGGTGACCAATCAAGACCCGTATGTTTTTTCATGAGCTTTTTTTCTTCTGTGGTGGCGAGAAAAACACCAATCAGAGTCATTGATGCAATCATCTTGCTGCAATGATTCTCAATATATAATGCGATTGATGCTCCAGAGTGATGGCCGATCAGATGGAATTCTTCGATTTCTAAATTATCCAAAACCTCTAAAATGTAATTACCATAATCTTCAATGGTTGGGTTTCCAGGAATGTCATCGCTCATGCCAAACCCAGGAGTATCAATTGCAATGGATGTGTATTGGGGCAAAAGAGAAATGAGTTTCTCATACATCAATGAAGAGCTGGGTGTTTGATGAAGGAAAACCATAGGAGTACCTTGGCCTTTCCTGTATCTATAATGGCATTGACCCATTGAGATGTCTGTGTATGCTTTTTTCATCATTCGAGAAAAATTGCTTTATTGGGAAATTTGATTGGATGATCGAATTGAAATGATAATTGATGCAATCAATAGGACTCCATTGATGCTTGCTATCAATAGAAATGGACCCATTGGAGACAAATCAAACAATCGTCCTCCAACAGCTGTTGCCACCAAAATTCCAATTGCACCGAAAAAGGAGCTGAAGCCAATTACAGTCCCACGTTGTCTCAGCGGTGCTTCTTGACCAATAAGACTTGCTGTGGCTATTACAGTCCCTATCGCACTGCATGAGATTAAAATAAATATTGGAAGATTGGCATAATTCAAAGGAGAGTCTACAAAGTAAATTAAACCGTATGCAATGAGACCCATGCCCATGGCTATAATCATTGCATTGACTCTATCAATTCGATCGATTATCACTCCAAACAAAAAAGCCCAAAACATACTAATCAGATTCGTTGCCACAATGACAGGAACAACTTTGCCCATTGATTCAGATGGAGAAAGACCCATCGCATATCCACTGGTAATCGCCCATTGAGATATAAAAAGACCATTGATTGATACATCGGCTCGTGCAAGAAACGTTGCACCATATGCCAAGGCTATTTTAGGATTTACAATTGACTTAATGCCAACAGAAATTAACTCTTTTGTCCCGGGTTTTGATTCACTGGTTTCTTCGGAATCCTCTGGAACACCACCTTTTAAACCTTTGTAAAAAATAAAAGCAGAAATCAGTCCTATGATTGCAGCAATAAGCATGGTGATCTTAGCTGCATCAATTGCCTCGTATCCATTGCTTTCCAATATAAAGGGAAGCCTTCCAAGCACTATTGCAAAACCCAAAACTCCGAATGCATTCAAGATTGAATGAACACTCACAAATTTCCCTCTGGATTGTTCTGCAGGATAATCGCCAACTACAATCGCAAGAACACATGAAAGACATGCTGCACCAAGAGCAAATATTGATCTAAAGATAAATAGTTCAGTTAGGTTTGATGCGTATGGATAAATTGCAAGACCTATAGAGATCAATAGGGTGCCTATTACGAAAACAGGTTTCCTGCCTATCCGGTCACATAAGATACCAAAGGGGCCTATCAAAAGTATGGCAATAATTTCTTGAAGGAACGCAAGGTTGCCTGTAACTGTTCCTTGTCCGCCCATCGGTATATTAAGAACCACACTCAGAATATAGCCCTGCACAAAGTTCATTCCTGCCAAGATACCTATGCAAATAAAGCATGCATAAAAGAAAGTTAAGGCATTGGTTTTACTAATCCCNTTAGCAAGAAATATTGGCCCAATTTTCTGNTTCATTTGATATTGATCATTCTAGACATGAAAAAATTTTACAAAATAATAATTTACAAAGAGTAACTAAATGTAACCAACCTAAATAATGGCCTCTAAATCCGCTGACCAGTTTCTTATTTCATCATTAAGTTGCAGCTCAGAGAAATCATTTTCTTGATAGGACGATCTAAACAGCGGGTGATTNTTTCTGAAACAAATGCTTGTTTTAACTTTTGGTTGATTGCTTATTGAAGCATCCANTGAGCTTATCATTGCTGACTTCCAGTTTAATTCAGAGCGGATCAGTTCTGTGACCTCATCTTGAATTTGCGATTCNTCCAGTTCTGGTTTTAGATCCAAGATTCCATCAATGGCAGTGTTATACCAAGGCCAAAAGAGTTTTGAGTCTCTGACCATATGCCAATATTGATTCAAGTGTCCTCCATGCCATTCTTTTTCAATATCTGGAATTCCTTTTTCTTTGTATTCTTCAATGGAGTCTTTATCCATGAACCAAGGTTCGACCAGAATAAGATGATTCACTCGAGCATTATTTTCATTGATGAACCGAGAAAGGCTTCCATGGTGATTGATAATCATCAGTGTAAAATTTTGAATATCTTGATCATTGATTACATCTGTCACTGCTTGATTGAAGACATCAAGGATTGGCTCATGGATTTCTTTTGTTGATTCCCCGTGTCCCGGAAGATCAATCACTATCAGGTCTCTGCTGGANGATAGCTGATCCGATAGATATCGAATGGTTTTTGAAGATCCTCCAATCGGNGGAATAATCACCAATGGTTGANCATTCGATTGATCAAAGTTTTTTTCAACGCAAACATCACCAACAGATGTCTTAATAAATGATTTTGTCAGTCCATTTCGTCTCAAAGGAGACTTCGGTAAGTTAATTTTCTTATTGTTCGTGTATTGAGATAGATGTCTTCTTGATTTTTCAAGTGCTTCATCCTGATCCTTAGACGATTCGATTAGTGTTGATTTTGACGGCGTCAAGTCATACAAGCATTTGCATAAAGGGTCCCATTCTCCTGCAGTGATTAAAGCCGGAACCTTCAATGAAGGAACAAAGTTTTCCAAACGATATTCAAATGCTGCACCATATGCCGATCTATAATTNTCTCCTGCCCGCATTACTTCCACTGCATTTTCATGCAGTATGGATGGATCAGAAATGCTGAACTGCATTCTGGTGTCTTTCGATCGTTCATGCCAAGGAAAGAAAACAAGTTGTTCTCTCATTCTGGACCAGAGCCAATTTAAATGACCCCCATCCCATTGAGGTATGAAGGGCGGAAGATACTTTGCTCTTATTTTTTCAAGCTCATCATCGGTCAACACCAGTACCCCATTACATGCAATGGCCTCTACACGATCTGGAAATTGGTGAGCCAATGAAATTGAAATAATGGCCCCTGTATGAAATCCATAAAGACCAAACTCATCGATACCCAGTGCATCGGCNAATTCTATGGTGGCCTCTGCAATNTCTTCTATGGTTACTTGATCGCTTTCCAGTGGATCTGATGCTCCAAAGCCAGGTGTATCAGGTGCAATCATGGTGAAATCATTTGACCATAAATCCATCAAAGGCTTGTACTCATCGGCTGATTTTGGTGATTGATGAAGCAAAAAGATGACAGGCCCAGATCCAGAAGTTAGATATCGAACCTCTCTTTCGCCAAATTTTCCTGTGACGGTCTGGAATTTTGTACTGATGTTGTTTTTCATAGTTATCGGTAATCTTCTGAATTTTCTATTTGGGCAGTTATAATGTGGCATTAATTTTAACAAATATTATTTTATTATGACTAAAAGGTTAAATCAGAAAGTGGCATTGGTGACCGGTGGAGCTTCTGGCTTTGGAAAAGCAACTGCAGTGGCATTTAAGGAACAGGGAGCCGAAGTCTATATTTCCGACATCAATGAAGAGCTCGGTAAACAAGTTTCTGATGAGATTGGAGTACACTTTATCTCACATGACGTGACCAAAACAGATGATTGGACAAAGGTTATTGATCAGATCAAAACGCAATCATCGAAACTCAATATACTGGTGAATAATGCTGGCATTGGTTTTATGGGAGATGTTGAAGAAACAACAGAAGAAGAATGGGAATTGGTTCANAAGGTTGACCTTGATTCAGTATTTTTTGGATGCAAANACTCAATTCCATTGATGAGAGACTCTGGCAATGGTTCAATCATCAATGTTTCATCCATCTCAGGAATTGTTGCTGGCCATAATTTTGCAGCCTACAACAGTGCTAAAGCAGCTGTGAGGCATTTAACAAAATCGGTTGCTCTTCACTGCGCGCGTACCACTGATTTAGTCAGATGCAACAGTGTCCATCCAGTCTTTGCAAAGACNGAGATGATGAAATCCTTTTTTGAAAACCCAACTGATGAGCTGATTTCAAAGATTGAGAGGCAAATTCCAGTGAGAAAACTAGTGACAGTGAAAGATGTAGCAAATTCAATTTTATTTCTTGCTAGCGATGAGTCAAAAATGATTACTGGATCTGAGATTGTAATTGATGGCGGCCTTTCTGCTCAGTAATTTTATATAATTTATTCCTTGATTAGAGGAACAGGGTCCAAAACCCAGCTCTTTTCTTTTTTTCTGGCTGGAGAGGGAATTGCATAAGCAGTTTGATGTTGAGTCTCTTTAACTTTTTGCGTATCAATCTTAAACCCTTTTTTTGTAAACTCATCCAAAGAACTTCTGTATTCTCCAATGATTAAATCTGCCGGAACAAAGATTTCTTTAGTGAGTGTGGGCGGGGTCAGAGCAGGTCTTAATTCAGTCAAAAGTGCAATGTCTTGATTGGCAACTGCCATGTTTCTTTCCATAATCATATCGTCCATTTTTTCATCAAGAAGCCAGTTCCTCATGCTTATGAAAAAGATTTTGGTTTTAAACTCATTGATGGGTTGCTCAAAGAAGTATTGATGAAACCAATTTGTTTCTTTCTTGGTATGAATCAGAGTGATCAGGGTATTGGGCCCTCTGTAACCGCCCCAGACTGTTAATTCCCCCTCACTTTTTCTAGCAGTCTCACCATAGGTTTCCTCATCCAATGGAGGTGCTGCGTCAAAGAGTTGTTCAAAATCTGCACCTCGGTCCACCTTGGTGATCTGTGTGGGATTAACTTTATAATCGTTTTTCGCTCCAGAGAAACCATGAGTTGGGTGAACAAATTCATTGTGTGCAGGATCCAATCCATTCTCAATGGATCGTTCATAGTTATAATCAATATCAATAATTTTGGGATCATTTGATCTCCAACCCTCTGTATTGAACTCCTCAATTTCGTAAAGCTTAGGCCTTTCTTTTTCTGGCTGATCGCCTAAAAATGCAAAAACAATTCCATATTTTTCCTGAACGGGATAGCTGTCTACTTTAGCTCTTTTTGGGATTTTACTGCCTGGCCCTAGTGAGGGGATTTTTTGACATTTCCCTGATCCATCAAATCTCCAACCATGATATGGGCATGCTATTGTTCCATCATCATGACATATTCCATTCGCCAATGATCCACCTCTATGCACACATACATTGCTTAAGCAATGCGCTGCCCCCTCATGATCTCTGTAAGCCACAAAATCCAACCCAAGAATGGTTGCTTTCTTTGGGCCTTCATTGATTTCATTGCTCAGACAGACCGGATACCAAAAATTTATATACATATCATTTCCCTATCGCCTAATTATATAAATTTACTTCTGGTCCGAAGACGACTAATTTGTAACGAAGTGTAACTGCGGCTGCCCGAATTGTTAGCCAATGATTAGATTTCTACACTGCTTGGATCATAGTGGAACAATCCGAGTTCTTCTTCATTTTTATGATCCTCTTTTGAATAATCATCCGGTGTTCTACCCGTAAAGCGCATGCCTGCTTTTTTTGAGTGTTCGGTGACAAAGTGTGCCCGTTCTATTCTCGCTTTCTGATAACGATCAACAATCTCGCTTTGAGTGCTTGAGTCTGCAATGATTCTTGATAAAACAACACCATCCTCAATCGCCATGCTCGCGCCTTGCCCCATAAATGGTTCGAGCGGATGTGCTGCGTCCCCAAGGAGAGTGGAATACTCTGAAGACCAGTTATCGGAGGGCGCCCTTGCAAAGATTCCCCATTTAAATAATTCATCTCTAGGAGTGGCTTTGATAATATTTTTTACTTGATCGTTATAGTCGGAAAAGATTTCCATGACAAGATCAATGTCTGAAGGGATTGCCCATCCTTCTTCTGCCCATTCATCCGTGACCAGGAATGCTGCATAATTGTATAATTCACCATTTCTCACCAGATATCTTGCAAAAACACGCCCTGGTGCAATAAATGCAGATGATCCGCATTCATCAAAATCATCTTCGGAGAGTTCAGCAGTTGGAACAAGGCCTCTCCAAGCAACATAACCAGCAAACTCAGGATCGTCATCCCCTATGATTATGCTTCTCACTGTCGACCGGTTCCCGTCAGCTCCAATTACAAAATCAAACTCGTATTTTTCATTGTGATTAAAGATCAACTCAACGCCACCATTTTTTTCAACCAGACCCGTTAACCTATGGTTCACGTAAATTTTACTCTCGGGATGTTCTCTCATGCCTTCAATAAAGAGATTGTGAACGTCCGCCCGATGAGCTTGAAATTGATAGGCACCATANTTTTGCATCATCTTTTCACCTCTTTCTAAAGGCACAATCATCTCGCCAGTCTCAAAATGCCTGACGCCTTGATTGGTATGAGCCATGCCNACTGATTTTATACCATCACCCAGATTTAGATAATTTAAACCCTTCGTAGCATTTGGTGTGATTGTTAGCCCAGCACCAACTTCTGATAATTCTGGTGCTTGTTCAAATACTGTGACATTGAAGCCATTCCTAGAGAGACCCAGGGCACAACTCATTCCCCCGATTCCAGCACCTACAATGGCAATATTTAATTTGGACATTATATGAATTCCTTTATTTTTCAGAATAATCTTATACTTATGCTAAAACGATAACAGATATCTATAAAAAAATATCTCCACAATTAAATCATTGTTTTTAGGATNCATTCCTTCATAATTACAAAAAAATTTCACATAGCACAATAAAGGGGAACGGCAGTGGCCAATGTGATGTTTATATTTCCTGGCCAAGGATCACAATACAAAGGCATGGGTACAGATTTGATTAAGAAATCAAAGTCTGTCCTTGAAATCTATAATAAAGCCTCTTCGGTCTTGGGTTACGATATTTCTGAGTTATCGTTTCGAGATAAAAATGATGAAATCAATCTCACTCAATACACTCAGCCTGTTTTGATGACACATCAAATTGCCTGTTATGAATTTTTCAGAGAATTGTATGAAGGTGCAATAAATCCAATGCTCTTGGCTGGCCATAGTCTCGGTGAATACACCGCACTAGTTGTTTCTGGAAGCATCACATTTGAACAGGGCATATCCATTGTGAGTAAAAGAGGTGAATTGATGGGCAAGCATGGATCTGGATCTATGTTGGCAATGCCTTTTGAAAGAGAAGCAACAGCAGATATCATCGACCAGTCCAATTGTGAGATAGCAACGGTTAATCAAATAAAACAAACGGTGGTTGGCGGTACTGATTCAGACATTGAAAGATTGCAAGAACAGTTGACAAATGACTATCCCAAAAAAAGAACTGTCAAATTGAAAACTGAAGGAGCATTTCATACCAGTTTAATGATGAAAGCNGCCGATGAGTTTAAGGAATATCTTCAAGAGATTGAGTTTAGAGCAATGAACATTCCTGTTTTATCCAATTATTCATCAGAAATACATAAGCTTGATGGAAGCGAATCTGAGGAGCTNCTCTATAATCAGCTCTATAAACCTGTTAATTGGCTGGGATGNATGCACAAAGCCGCAGAAATGGAAGTGCATTCAGTNATCGAGTTTGGTGGAGGAATAGGTGATGGCAATGATCCAAATGAAAAAAGACCAAATCTAGAAGGGATCACCAAAAAGAACTTTAGAAGTTTANAGAGTACGGTTAANTATTTCCCTGCAATTAATGCATCNACAATAACAGATACCGCGAAGTCGATCTCATGATGAAAATAATCAAAATAGTCAGTCTTGTTCTGTTTATTGCACCTATGTTTGTTAATGCGTCTATAGTTATCGATGGAAAGCTTGATGAAGAAGAATGGGTGGATGCACAGACAATTGACGATTTTTTTGTTATCAATCCATTTAGCTTAGAGAAACCAGATCTTAATACTAAGGTTTTAATTCATTCAGATGACAGCGGCATCTATTTTGGTTTCATTAACTCTCAGCCTCCTGAAACAAGAGATCGAAGAAAGCATGGGAGAGACGGTCTAAGGCAAAATCATGATAGAAATGTAGTTGTTGTTGATTTAGACAATACTGGTAATACTGCTTACATGTTAGGCATTGCGCTNGGTAAATCGGTTCTTGATTTTACAATTACCAATGAGAACCAAATTGATGGTGATTGGGATGGTCAGTGGTTTGCTGATACATCTGAAACGGAAGAAAACTGGTACTCAGAATTTTTTATCCCTTGGGATATGGCACCAATGAACAAACAAGACGGTGACAGTCGAACCATTGGTGTCAGTGTTAGTAGAATGATCCAACATTTAGGCATAGGAATTGGTTTCCCTGGCGCTTCTTTTCAGCGCTCTAAGTTTCTCTCTGTTCTGCATAAGGTTGAAGTTGTTCAAGCCAATCCCAAAAGTCTTGATTTCTTTCCATACACAGTTGCAAACAATGATTTTATCAGTGATGAGTCATCATTTGATGCTGGGACAGAAGTTATTTATAACACCGGCTCTGGCGGTGAATTNGTTGCCACAATCAATCCTGACTTTGGCCAAGTTGAGAGCGATAATATTGTGATTAATTATTCTCCAAGAGAAACATTCTATTCGGACAGACGACCATTCTTCACACAAAGCCAGTCAATATTCGATGTGGAGCTGGATTGGTATCCAGGCTTTGAGTTATATTCCGTCCTTCACACCAGAAGAATCGGAGCAACCCCTGTTTATGATTGTAGTCGATTTTCAGAATCAGAAGGAGGAAGCGAGGAGCTTGAAGACCAATGCAATGACAGCAAGTTAAATACCACTGGTATTGATATGGCATTCAAATTTACTCAAAGAGGTGAATCCACTGACTTTGGNGCGTTTGCAACATTGGAAAAGGATGAGGATTTTACTGAAGGCAATAATTATTATGCCTTTAGAACGATTCACAATGCTGGGAAACATAGAATCGGTCATATGGTGACGCACGCAGACAAACCGTTTATCGACCGGCAGGCCACNGTCAATGTGGTTGATTATCAATACATTTCAGACTCAGGCCTTAAGATTGAGCATATCAATATGTTCTCAAATATATCAGGCGAAGACAGTGGTTTAGGATCAAGAACAATGGCCATGTATAGGCCAAACAAAGAATGGCGATATGGATCGGAAATTTATTATTTTAGTGATGACCTAAATATCAGTGATATGGGTTATCTTTGGAGAAATAACCTATTGGCCTATGGCGCAACAGTTGGTTATACGAAGACCGATTTTGAAGATCAATCGCTTACAAAAAGTAGAAGTTATAATTTTGATTATTGGGACCAAAATAATTCTGATCACGAGAATTTAGAGCAATTTTACAGTTTCAATTTTAATCAAAGNTTCAAAAGCACATCAAATATATCGATTCAGTCAAATCTTAGTTCAATAGGAAAAGACGATGAAATAACTCAGGGAAGTCAGAACTTCCCATTTCTAAGAACNGGGAATGGTGGAAATGTAGATTTTAATTACAGAAGTCCTCAGTATGGTCCATGGCAATACTCATTTGGATATGGCGTTGAGCGAAAAAATTATTACGCATTTACTGACAGAAGACGCAGTGCATCAATGGGCGTTGGCTACACCCCAAGAGACAATATTAGAACTTGGTTTAGAATGAATCATCGGGAAAGGTCTAACTGGACCATTAGAACGGATGAGGATCTTTATGCAACATTTTCTCAAAAAAGGCTTGGTTTAAATACAGGAGTGACTTGGTATCGTACAGAAAAAGAAGAGCTTAGCTTGAAGATTCAAATGGTTTCATTTAGAAATCAAAAAGGGCAATCCTACCGGATCGATGAAAATGGTTATTTCAAAAAATCTGATTTAACTGCAGAGAGTATTAATCTTGGAAGCTTGGCTTTTCAATTGAGATACAAGTATGAAATCGCGCCTCTTTCTAATATCTACCTTGTCTATACTCGAGGAGGAAGTGCATTCTTCGATGATGAAGCTGATAATTCAACTATCTTCTCGGATACCTGGGAAAGGCCCGAGGGCAATAGGTTTGCTGCTAAAATAAGATATCGTTTCTAATTATTTTTGCTCTATTTCGATTAGAGTTCCGCAAAAGTCTTTTGGGTGTAGGAATAAAACAGGCTTATTGTGTGCCCCAATCGTGGGTTCATCGCCACCCAGTATGGTTGCACCATCGTTGATTAATTTATCCCTAGATGCATAGATATCATCCACTTCATAACAGATATGATGCATCCCGCCCTTGGGATTCTTCAAAAGATAATTATTGATCGGCGATTCATCTCCTAAGGGTTCCAGCAGTTCAATTTTTGTATTTGGAAGCTCAACAAAAACAGTGGTGACTCCATGATCCGGCATTGGAGTGGGGTCAGAAACATTGGCACCAAGAATGTCTTTGTAGATCTTACTTGCTGATTTTAGATCTGGAACAGCGATGGCAATGTGATTAAGTTTTCCAATCATTATGAATTCCTTGATTTAAAAATAGATTTTATCCAATGAGAAAATTTTTTCATTAGTTGTTTGTCAGTTTCCATGATGTTTTGTTCAATTTTCTCAAGAATCTCATCCTCAGATTCCATCAGTGAGATGATTAGATTTTTCTTCTTCTTTTTCATCCATTTCTCATCCTGAGAGAGTCTATTCTTGTTAAAAATGCCTTGTTCACATAAATAACTTTGTAGTTTTAAGATTTCACTCCAAACTTCATCGATGCCCTTTGATTCCAATGCAGACATTGGGAGAACTGGTACGGACCAATCTTTATGTCGTCCTTTTTGGAGTTTAAGAGCATTTTTGTAATCAAGCACTGTGCTTCTGGCTGTTGCCTCTAAATTGCCATCCGCTTTGTTGACAATCAGAATATCTGCAAGCTCTATGATGCCTCTTTTTATGCCTTGAAGTTCATCGCCACCGCCCGGGCTTAAGAGCACTAAATAAATATCTGTCATATCAAGGACATCGATTTCTGCTTGGCCGACACCGAGTGTTTCGATTAAAATTACTGAAAATCCAGCAGCTTCAAGGACCTTTACCGAGTCTTTTGTTGCGTGCCCCACGCCTCCTAGATGTCCACTTGATGGGGAAGGGCGAATAAATGTTTCATCGCTTTTACTGAGTTCATCCATTCTGGTTTTATCACCCAATATTGACCCACCAGTGATTGATGAACTGGGATCGACAGCAAGAATTGCTAAGCGCTTTTTCTCTTCGATAATTTTTTGACCAATGGCCTCTATAAAAGTTGATTTGCCAACACCTGGAGGTCCAGATATACCAATTCTTAAAGTNTCTTCACTCGGGGATGGTAGAGAGCTTAATAAGTTTTCAGTGAGTTCTCGATCTTCAGNTNTCTTCGATTCAACAAGTGTTATGGCTTTTGCAATTGATTTCCTNTCGCCTTGTTCTATTTGCGAAATCAGCTCACCGATTGAATTCATTATCAAGTTAGTCCTCAAACTCCAGAATTTTTTGATCCACTGATAGATTATCGCCTTCTGTTGCCAATATCGATTTAATTTTCAGATCTTTAGAAGCCCTGAGGCTGTTTTCCATTTTCATGGCTTCGACCACAGCAAGCTCTTCACCTGCCTTTACTTCTTGCTCTTGTTCAACACAGACTTTTATTAATAGTCCTGGCATTGGTGAAAGTAGGAATTTAGACATGTCCTGAGGAACCTTCTCTGGCATTAAGCTGTTTAGCTCTGCCACTCTTTGTTCCGATACCAATGCCATTGCGATTTTGCCTTTATGGATCAGCTGNTATCTTGGCAGCCTCTTTCTGATCTGAACCATTAGATTATGATCATCGATTGAGCAAATGATTCTTGGGTCATTGGGTTTTGAGCTCAGCGATAAATGGTATTGATTGCCATTTATCATGGCAATGAAGCTTTCTTCAACTTTTCTTATTGAAGCTTCTATATTTTGATTGCCAAAGTTTACAACATACTTTTTTTCATTCTCATAAAAAGGATTGAGCTTCAGTTGATCTAAGAAATGATAAGTACTCAATATCAGGGCATATTTTTCATATTCATTCTCTGTAATCAATTCTCCTTTAAATCCTTCCGGATATTCTTGTGCAATGAANTCTGTGGTTGTATACCCCGATTGAAAGGTTTCATTGTGCATGATTGAGCTTAAAAAATTGAGATTATGAGATAAACCATCAATCACATATTGATCAATCGCATTTGTCATATTTTTAATCGCGGCATCTCTGTCATCACCATGAGTAATCAGTTTTGCAATCATGGGATCATAAAACATTGAGACCTCGCTGCCTTCCCTGATGCCTGTGTCAACTCTGACGCTATCCGAATGCTCAGGTGTTAGGTATTTCGATAATCTCCCAATTGATGGCATAAAGTCTCGATAAGGATCCTCAGCATAGACCCTTGATTCAATTGCCCATCCATTGGTTTTTATATCACTTTGTTTGATGTTCAGCTTTTCCCCAGAGGCTATCTTGATCATTTGTTCCACTAAATCAATGCCTGTAACCATCTCGGTGACGGGGTGCTCAACCTGCAATCGAGTGTTCATTTCCAAGAAATAAAAATTCTGATTCTTATCCACAATGAATTCAACGGTTCCAGCAGACTCATAATCCACTGCTTTTGCTAATGCTATGGCTTGTCTGCCCATTTCTTGTCTTGTTTCATCATTGATGAAAGGAGAGGGGGCTTCTTCAATAACTTTTTGGTGCCTTCTTTGGATTGAGCACTCTCGCTCTCCCAAGAAGATTGCATTCCCTTTCTTATCTGCAAGTATCTGTATCTCTATGTGATGCGGTTCTGTAATGAATTTCTCTGCAAAAATCCTGTCATCCCCAAAACTTGCTTTACTCTCATTCTTAGCTCTTTGAAAACCATCGATGCATTCTTCATCATTATTGGCAACCCTCATGCCTTTTCCACCACCACCAGCACTTGCTTTTAGCATCACTGGATAACCAATATCATTAGCAATTTTTACCGCTTCTTTTTCATCTTTGATTGCCTTGGTATAGCCAGGTATGACATTGACATTGGCATCTTCAGCAATCTTTTTGGACTCAATTTTATCGCCCATGCTCACAATTGCTTTGTGATTTGGGCCAATGAAAGCGATTCCATTTTTTTCTAATGTTTTCGCAAACTCCTCATTTTCTGAAAGGAAACCATATCCTGGATGAACCGCATCCGCTTCGGTTAATTTGCAAGCTTCAATGATTTTTTCTATGACAAGGTAGCTCTCCGCAGAGCTTGAACCACCAATAGGGATGGCTTCATCAGCAAGATCAGCATGGAGAGCACTCTCGTCTGCATCAGAATAGATTGCAACAGTCTTGATGCCCATTTCTTTGCAGGTGTAAATAACNCTACAAGCTATTTCTCCGCGATTTGCGATCAAGATTTTCTTAAACATAGGTATTCCTAGAGTGGGATATTGTCGTGTTTGCGCCAGGGATTTTCTTGTTGCTTATTCTTAAGCATTTCGAATGACTCAATTAATTTTTTTCTAGAATTATACGGCATGATCACATCATCAATGTATCCTCTNCTCGCAGCAATAAACGGGTTGGCAAACTTTTCAGTATATTCCTGAGTTCTTTTTTCAATCTTTTCTTCATCCCCAATGTCCTGTCTGAAGATAATTTCAACAGCACCCTTTGCACCCATGACTGCTATTTCAGCCGATGGCCATGCAAAATTAATATCGCCTCTGATGTGTTTAGAGCTCATCACATCGTAGGCACCTCCGTATGCTTTTCTAGTAATCAGAGTCACCTTTGGAACCGTTGCTTCTGCATAGGCAAAGAGAAGTTTTGCACCGTGCTTGATGATTCCTCCATATTCTTGAGAGGTTCCTGGCATAAAACCTGGAACATCGACAAGCGTCAAGATGGGCACATTAAAAGCATCGCAGAACCGAACAAAGCGTGCTGCTTTTATTGATGAATTGATGTCTAGACAACCGGCGAGAACCATGGGCTGATTTGCAACAACACCAATGCTTGAACCATTGAGTCGTATGAATCCTGTCACAATATTTTGAGCATATTTTGGTTGCAGTTCAAAAAATTCACCATCATCGGCCACTTTATGAATAACTTCCTTTATGTCGTATGGTTTGGAGGGATCNTGAGGCACTAATGTATCAAGTGCAGACTCCTCTCGGTCAATTGGGTCTTCGCATTCAAGAATTTCAGGATATTCTTGGTTGCTTTGTGGAAGATAGCTCATAAACTCTCTGGTCATCAGTAAAGCATCTGTGTCGTTTTCAAAGGTTAAATCAGCAACCCCTGATTTTTGACTATGAGTGGATGCCCCACCCAATTCTTCTGCCGTTACTTCTTCGTGTGTAACTGTTTTAACCACATCCGGTCCTGTCACAAACATGTATGAACTGTCTTCAACCATAAAAATGAAGTCTGTCATGGCAGGCGAGTATACAGCACCGCCTGCACACGGACCCATCACAAGAGAAATTTGTGGGACCACTCCAGAGGCAAGCACGTTTCTTTTGAAGACTTCAGCATAACCACCAAGNGAAACCACTCCTTCTTGAATCCGAGCACCACCGGAATCATTTAAACCAATCACCGGCGCACCATTTCTGACGGCATGATCCATGATTTTACAGATCTTCTCAGCATGAGTTTCAGAAAGTGATCCACCAAAAACAGTGAAGTCTTGACTGAAGACATAGACCAATTTTCCATTAATTTTTCCATAGCCAGTGACTACACCATCGCCAGGTATTCTTTGCTTATCCATGTCAAAATCAACTGCTCTGTGTTCAACGAACATGTCCAACTCTTGAAATGATCCGTCATCCAGAAGAATATCTAACCTTTCTCTTGCAGTTAGCTTTCCTTTGGCATGCTGTTTTTTGATCCGCTCTTCACCGCCACCTAATTTGGCAGCAGCTTTCCTTCTTTCCAGTTCTTTTATGTTTTCTTTCATAGTTTTTATAGAATCATTTCAATTACATCTAATGCTGCTTTTGTGATATTTGTTCCTGGCCCAAAAACCGCTGCAACTCCACAATCTTTGAGTTCCTTTATGTCTTGGTCAGGAATGATTCCGCCGCAAACGACCAGTATATTTTCTGAGCCCTGTTCTGCAAGAGAATTCATGAGTATTGGAATCAGTGTTTTGTGTCCCGCAGCTTGAGAGGATACACCAATGATGTGAACATCATTTTCAACCGCATCTCTGGCTGCTTCTTCAGGCGTTTGAAACAATGGACCNATATCAACATCAAAACCCATGTCAGCAAAGGCTGTGGCAATTACTTTTGCTCCACGATCGTGACCATCCTGACCGAGCTTCACCACTAAAATTCTAGGCCTTCTACCTTGGGCCTTCTCAAAGTCTTTTATTTTATCCTCTACATTCATAAAATCTTCATCGCCCTCATACTCTTTTCTATAAACACCACTGATGGATTGAGAAACTGCTTTGTGTCTTCCAAAAACATTCTCCATTGCTAGTGAGATCTCACCAACCGTGGCTCTTTGTTTTGCTGCCTCAATGGCAAAAGCCATTAGGTTGCCATCATCTTTAGCACATTTTTCAAGTTCAATTAAGGCATTTTGACACGCTTCCTCATTNCTTTCTTTTTTTATTGATTCAAGTTTTTTTATTTGCTGATCTCTGACGCCTTCATTGTCTATTGAGAGTATATCGACTTCTTTCTGATCTTTATTTTGATAAGCATTTACTCCGACAATCACATCTTCTTTTTTATCCACCCTGGCTTGTCTAATTGCAGCCGACTCTTCAATTCTTAATTTTGGAACCCCTGCTTGAATTGCCTTAGTCATTCCACCAAGATCCTCAACTTCTTCAATGAGTTTTCTGGTTTCATCAATCATTGAACCNGTTAGTGATTCTAAGTAATAGGAGCCAGCAAGAGGATCCACAACTTTTGTCAATCCAGACTCTTCTCTAAGAATCAATTGTGTGTTTCTTGCGATTTGTGCTGAAAAAGGAGTAGGGAGTGCGAGTGCTTCATCAAAAGAATTTGTGTGCAATGATTGTGTGCCGCCCAAAACAGCTGCCATGGCTTCTATGGTTGTTCTGACAATATTGTTGTAGGGATCTTGACTGGTGAGGCTCACACCCGATGTCTGGCAATGGGTTCTTAGCATTAATGACTTAGGATTTTTTGGCGAAAACTCTTTTTGAATCATTTCAGACCATAGAAGTCTCGCAGCCCTCAATTTGGCAATTTCCATGAAGAAATTCATGCCAATTCCNAAAAAGAACGACAACCTAGGNGCAAAATCATCNATNTCTAGACCTTTANNCATGGCAGATCTTACGTATTCAAGACCATCTGCCAGCGTGTAAGCAAGTTCCTGCGTGCAAGTGGCGCCAGCCTCCAACATATGATATCCAGAAATTGAAACGGTATTGAATTGCGGAAGGTTTTGAGAGCAGTATTCAATAATATCAGCAACTATCCTCATTGAATGATTTGGAGGATAGATGTAAGTG
Organism: Gammaproteobacteria bacterium; assembly: GCA_002691305.1. Lineage (GTDB taxonomy): Bacteria > Pseudomonadota > Gammaproteobacteria > Steroidobacterales > UBA11654 > CACPJA01. The sequence continues at coordinate 31,038 of NZHF01000052.1, forward strand.
TTTCTGACCATGAATTCCTTGAGAATATCATTCTGAAGTGTTCCTTTGAGTAATGATTGATCAACACCTTGTTCTTCTGCGGCTGCTACGAACATTGCCATAATGGGTATCACCGCACCATTCATCGTCATTGAGACAGACATTTTCTCTAAAGGTATTTGATCAAATAACAATTTCATGTCTTCCACTGAATCAATTGCTACACCGGCTTTTCCAACATCGCCAGTCACTCTTGAGTGATCAGAGTCATAGCCACGGTGGGTAGCTAAATCAAATGCAACAGAAAGCCCCATTTGCCCGGCTGCTATATTTTCACGGTAAAACTTATTTGATTCTTCAGCAGTTGAGAAACCAGAATACTGCCTGACTGTCCAGGGTCTTTTCGTATACATCGTGGCTCTAGGGCCTCTAAGAAAAGGCTCTAATCCTGGCATTGTATCCAGATGCTCTAAATCCATTAGATCATCAGAGGAATAGACTGGTTTAACCTCTATGCCCTCAAGCGTTTGCCAATCAAGACTTTCAATTTCATCTGTTTTAAGTTCAGATTGGGCTGTTTCTTTCCATTTTTCTTTAAGTTCAGACATTAATAGATATCTACTTATTCAAAGCTAGGAAATCATTCTACAGGTCAGTTAGTTGATATTGAAAAGAAATTTAATGAAATTCATTGAGCAGGAAGCACTTTCTTTGCATTACATTTACATCATTCTATAATGATTCTAATTTCTAATAATAAAAGGCTTTTGATATGAAATTAGGTATTGGTCTTGGATACTCCCCAAGAAAATTGAAGATCCCGATGGAGGATATACTCTTTGCCGAAAAGATGGGGTTTGATTCAGTCTGGGCAGCAGAGTCTTATGGGTCTGATTCTGTATCTGTTGCATCTTACGTTCTTGCTCAAACTTCAAAAATTAAAGTTGGAACAGCAATTATGCAAATGCAGGCAAGGACACCAACGATGACAGCGATGACCGCGATGTCTTTGAACGCACTCTCAGATAATCGATTTTTGTTGGGTTTGGGTCCTTCTGGACCTCAAGTGGTTGAAGGATGGTATGGGCAGGCATTTGGTCGTCCTNTGACAAGAACTAAAGAATACATCTCTATCATNCGAAAGATCATTGAAAGAGAAGAACCGCTTCAGCACGAAGGTCACCACTATCAAATCCCATTCAAAGGAGAGGGGTCGACAGGNTTAGGAAAGCCATTGAAAAGCATTCTTCACAGCACANGCGATNTNAAAATCTATACCGCATCAATCACTCCAGCNGGACTTAGATGCGCTGGAGAGGTTTCAGATGGTGTTTTTCCCATCTGGATGAATCCNGAGAAATTCGACATCATTGGTGAGCATGTGGAGGAGGGATTTGCAAAATCATCAGAAGAAAAGACTTATGATAATTTTGATGTCGCACCATTTGTACCGGTTGCTATGGGGGATAATATTGATTTTTTNTATATGGCTATGAAGCCAATGTTTGCTTTATACATTGGTGGAATGGGAGCTAAATCTAAGAATTTTTATAATGACTATGCAAAACGTCTTGGATATGAAGAAGCTGCAGAAAAAATTCAAGATTTATATCTTGAGGGAAAAAAAGATGAGGCTGCCATGGCCGTTCCCAATNAATTGGTGGATGATTGCGCGTTGATTGGTCCAAAAGAACGGATTATTGAACAACTTTCACATTGGAAAGAGCTTGATAAAACTGGAAAAATTGGAACATTGGTGCTTGGAAATGTTGGGCAGAAAGCGATCGAAGTGATAGCAAATGAGGTACTATAATTTTTAATGAACTATTCGACTTATTTTAGATTATTAATCATTGCCCCAATCATTCTTGTTGTCACTGGATTTATTACAGATCTGTCTTTCCCATTTCCAGAATCAATAAATGGATATTATGGTCAATTGGCTTTGGATGGATTCAGCGATTGGTTTTATATNCAGCTNATTTGCATATTGCTGGCATTCTTGGCTGACATCCTGATGTTGTTTTTTGTCAAGCATTCAAGAGAGTTTTGGATTCTTGCAACCAGCAGTGTGCTCATCACTGGAATGATGATGCCAGAAATCAATATTACATCTTCACTGAATCAAGAAATATTGCAGCTTGCTGCCATTATTTCAGGCGTAAAGATTGCCTCTGCATACTTATCGCCTCAAATCAGAGATCTATTCTGATGAGATTGATAGGGGAGGCAAAAGCCTCCCCTAAATGAAGTTATCCCAATAATTTCTTTTTTGTCGTCAACTTTATTTTCTTTGGTTTACGATGTTCTGGGATAAATCTTTCCATGCCAATATAAAGCATTCCATTTGAGAGTGCTGCTCCCTTTACTTCAATGTCATCAGAAACCACAAATTTCCTGACAAAATTTCTTGCAGCCAATCCTTGATGAACAAGACCTTCTGAGGCCTCACTGGGCCTTTTTCCAGAGATGGTAAGTGTTTCACCTTGGACTTCGACGTCGATGTCTTCTTCATCAAAGCCAGCAATTGCTAGCTCAATGGTGTATTTTTCATCACTGACCTTCCTGATATTGTATGGAGGATAGTTGATGTTTTGTGATTTTGAGTTTGCCATGATCGACAGTGAATCAAATGTTCTATCAAAACCAACAGCAAACGGAGAGATGTCTCTCCAAACAGTATCAAATAATGTATTAACCATAATTTTTCTCCTTTTTTAAGCAAGTTAATTATTTATTATGTAGACCCATCTTTGGCATCCACATAGGAGATATATGGTGTATTAGATATTATTCAAGGCTTTAACTCTTTTGGAAGTAGAACTGTCGCCAGAGTTTTAATCCCAGTATCAATGAAAGTATCCAGAGCAAAAATTCAATCCAATTTGGATTACTGTTGTAGCCCAGAAACCCCTTAAGAAAAACTCCAGCTCGACCCTTATCATGCAATAGATGAGTGTATTTTTCCTTGCCGTTTAGGTTATAAGAAAACATAAATGAATTGTCGTTCTCATCTAGGCGATCTTTTGGTTGGTAAATGTCCCAGACGCGATTGATCTCTGATTTATTTTCCAGTCCAACCCATTCAAGACGATCACCTTTGACGAGAAATTCTTCCATTTCATGAGTCCCATAAGCCACCATTCCTGATGCAAACAGAACCAATAAAAATGTGGTTGCTCTAAAAAATGATTTTAAGTCGATTCTTCTTCCTTGAATAACAATGAAATAGCCAATCATTATGGCTAGGATCATTCCGAGAATAAAACCCATGTATGAAAATGAACCTGTCATAGAGAAACTGCCCATTAGAAAGATTGCTGTTTCAAAACCCTCTCTTAGGATTGCGAAAAAGACCACTAGGAAAACTCCCCATCCAGAAGCTTTCATGGCATTTTTTGTTTCATTTTCAAGTTCTGTTCGGTCACTGACGTGTTTCGATAACCAGAAGATTACATACCAAAGAAGGCCAGCAGTGATATACATAAAGATCCCTTCAAATAGGGCAGTATAGGACTCATTTCCTATAGACTCTTTTATACTATTGAGCGCTATTGCAACTATGATACTTGCTATGATTGCTGCACCAACACCCGCCCATAACTGTTGAATTTGTTTTATTAGGTTATTTTTTTCAAGAAGCGTGTATATGATCCCAACAATAAGACAAGCTTCTAAACTTTCTCTAAAGACAATAATGAATTCATTCATTCTGGTTCCTCGTTAAAAAAAGAAAAGCAAGCCGGGCAAAGGTTAAGGTATGAGTGTTGCTCCAGCTTGCTCTTCAAATTTAAATGATAATCATTTTCATTTAAATTAATTCTAATCCGATCTATGTTTTTATCAATTACTTTCAAGTAATATTTTTGAGATAACAGTGGAACTCAGGTAGTTAGAGGGAATGATTTTTAGGTCATTGAGCTCCACTGCTAAATTGGCAGCCAGATCTAGGCAGTTGGGGGTGTATTTTGTTAAACATGCTTCCATCTTTCGCCATCTATACTCTTGATGTTAAGAAAATATATATTAAAAGTTATAGTTTATATCTTAGCCCGATCATGAAGGATCTAGGCCTTTGTGTTCTGATGCCATTTTTTGGAGCTCGTGCCACAATATTTTCAGAATCAAACATGTTTTCTACAATAAAATACAAATCAGTTTTATCATTCATTTCATATTGAGCAGAAAGATCAAACGATGTTTGGGAATCGATGTTTGTGTTTGCTGAACATGCAGCTACAGAGCAGGTTGACCCATAATACAGGACCCTAGCATCTGCACTCCATCCATTTTGGAAGTCTGAACCTAGCACTAGTGCCAACTGAGAGGTCGGTACATTGGGAATATCCATACCTTTCGAAACGCTTCCCCAAAAGTCACTATCAAATGTAGTATCAAACTCAGCATTTGTCAGTGTATAAGCCATCTGAGCACTAATCATATTGCCGCCAGTGGACTCCCAACTGGAATTGTATGAGAATTCAAGTCCTGAGATGGTGGCATCTCCAGCATTGAAGGTATCTCCAATTGTGCATCCTTCAACAACACCCGAAGATGCAGCCCTGCATTCCCCGAACATATTTGCATAGTCAGTATTGTAGTAAATGGCCTCGATTGAAGAGTTATCATTGCCATAACGAACGCCTATTTCCATATTGTCAGCAGATTCTGGATCAGCACCCCCAGAAGTTGGTGTAAATCCTTCGTGGAATCCACCCAATATTGAGTAGCCATTGCCCATGTCATAGGTAAAACCTATCCCAAAGAGTGTCTCATCATCATCAGAAAGAGTTTTTGGGTAACCTGAATCAGTTTTTACAGCAGTTCTTGCTGTATCCACATAACGCTCTTGAACAATTTTCCAATCCTCGGAGCGGATACCGAGAGTGACCACTAAGTCACCCATGTCAATTTCATCATTGATGAAAAAGGCACTCGCTTCAGCAGTCGTGACTCTGTTATTGCTTGAGTATCCAGGCAAAGGTCCTACAACTAAAGCCGAGAGGGTTCCATTAACCCAATCGGTGTATTCATACCATTGCATTCTGTCTTCATCGTCTTCGGTATCTCTATAACCAACTGTTAAGTTGTGATTGCCTAGAGCAAAGTCACTTTTTAAAACCAAGCCTTCTGAAGAATATTTCCTATTATTATGCTTGAGCTTAATTTGTTCAGCAGTTGTATTTGTTCCTCTGAGAATGGAGATAGCTAGAGCGTCTCCTGAATTAGCCATATCAATAACGTTATTGATCCCTTTTGATGCTCCACCATAATAAACTTTATCTGTTTTGAACCAATCTCTCATAAAGTCATTTTCATAGTAAGTGGCTTCAAACTCTGCATTTCCAGTTCGAACACTGTAGGTAAGGACTACTTGATCGTGGGCATTATTCATTTGATCATAGTCAGTGAAGCCGTATCTAAGCCTCGGATTAGATCGAAAATCTGCTTCCGCTAAGCCTACATAAGTTTGATCTGACTCTTCATCTGAATCTTGATATTTAAAATCAAATTGATGGTAGATGTCTTCGTTTGGATCGCTGTTTAGCCTCAATTTAACAAGGATATCATCCTTATCAAAACCAGTGTCGCCACCAGTGTGTTCAATTTCATCAAATCCATCCGTTTCATGTTTAAGCCCTTCAACCAAGAATCCAAAATTATCAGTAGAATTTCCATAATGGAAATGTGCTTTCATGTTTCCATCAGAACCTGTTTCAAGATTTACCATGCCCGATTGTTCATCCGGAATTGGAGTACTGATCATATTGATCGCACCACCAATAGTATAAGGACCAGTTGTAATCGCAGCAGGACCTTTAACCACTTCTACAGAATTAATTCTGGAGAATGTTGGGAAGTAGTAAGCCGATGATGCAGCATAAGGTGCTGGCGCTATCAGAATACCATCTTCCATTAATGTAATTTTCCCTGAGCGATCTGGATATGTGCCTCTAATACTTATGTTTGGCCGAAGACCATAGCCTTCTTCAGGCCTGATATTAATGCCCGGAACCATTGCGAGTGCTTTATGCACATCAATGGTCTCAAACTTTTCAAGATCTTCCGAAGAGACAGTATCCGCTGAACCTGGCAGTTCTTTATCACCAATAATAGTAATGTTATCAATGATTGCATCTCCATGACCGTCTGCATTCACATTTAATGACATGAGAGTTACTAAAGAGCAAAATCCTAGCAATGATGACTTAATATTCATTTTGTTAATCCTGTATAAATAATGGTAAATATTAAATGATAACGATTATCATTAATAAAAGAAGATGATAATCATTATCATATACAAAGCAAGCTTTTTTTTTAAAATAAATGATGAATCTATATCTAGGATCTTCCCGTACTTATCCTTATAATTTCATCTCATTTATAACAAAGCCAAGGAGTAGTTATGCATTTTGAGGGATTAGCAATGGGCGTAATCGTCTTCTTAATCATCGGGATATTTCATCCTGTGGTCATAAAAGTTGAGTATTATTTTGGTAAGAAAGTATGGCCAACATTTTTTGTGGTTGGATGGGGCTTTGTTATTTGGTCTCTCTATACTGAGAATTTATTCTTCTCAATTTTCCTAGGTGTATTTGGCTTCTCATGTCTTTGGAGCATTGGTGAACTCATTGAGCAAGAGGGCAGGGTCAAAAAAGGCTGGTTTCCAAAGAACCCAAATCGTTAGTAAGCAACTGGATGGGCACTGTCCATAAAGGTTTGCATGGGATTCACATTTAGATCAATTGCAATTTCTTTGTTCACTTCTGAATCAATTGATTCGTAAATAGTATTTCTAAGCTGAGGTTTCCTTGCGGCGCTCGTAATAAATTCTTCCATTCTATTGGCTTCAAATTCTTGTCCATGTATGCTTCCGGCAGCTCTGGAAATTGATTCATTCATCAGGGTTCCACCCATATCATTGACTCCCGCATTGAGACAACTTAAGGCACCTTCTTTTCCAAGCTTAACCCAACTCGCTTGAATATTTTTGATGTGAGGGTTTAATGCTATACGCGATACTGCATGCATCAGCATGACCTCTCTGAATGTAGGTCCAGGTCTTGCATTGCCTCTTTTGTACATTGGAGATTCCATGCTCACATATGGGAGCGGTATGAATTCAGTAATCCCCCCAGTCTCGATTTGTATGTCTCTTAATTTTATGAGATGAGTTGACCAGTCAGAGGGTTCTTCGGTATGACCAAACATGATCGTCGAGGTGGTTTTTATGCCAACTTTATGAGCGGTCTTGATGACATTTATCCATTCATTGGAATTTAATTTATCAGGACAAATATTCTTTCTGANCTCGTCATCNAAAATTTCTGCAGCCGTTCCAGGCATTGTACTCAATCCTGCTTCTTTTAGTTTTTCNAGATATTGNTCTACCGGCAATCCCAGCGAGCTCGCCCCATGGCTGACTTCCAGAGGTGAGAATGCATGGATATGGATATCAGGAACCCGTTCTTTTATTGCTTTACAAATATTGATATAGGTATAGCCATCATAATGTGGATGAATCCCTCCTTGAAGACATACCTCATGAGCACCCTTGGACCAAGCCTCAAATGCTCTATTTGCAATCTCNTCATTATCAATGAGATAGGGTTTCCCTCTAAGATTCTCTTTTGTTTTGCCTTTGGAGAAGGCACAAAAATGACATGAATATTTACATATATTTGTGTAGTTGATGTTTCTAGTGATTACATAAGTGACTTCATCGCCGTTTATTTTTTGTCTCAGCCGATCGGCATGACGNAGGACCTGATGATAATCACTCCCTCTGGTATAAAAGAGTCTTGTGATGTCATCATGGTTTAAATCGGCTCCATCATTGCATTTATCTAGGATGCCTCTTATTTCTTGCGAAACACTCTTTGAATGATTAAAGATCCATTGGCTGTATTTTCCCGATTCAGGAATGCTAAAAGATTCACCGCAACGCCATTGNTTATGTCTTCCGTAACCCGATGAATCAGAAAGCTCCANGACNCCCGAATGCAATCCTTTGTCATACCATGATTGGTCCTTAATGTATTCCGGGTAAATGGCCAATCGCTCAACAAGNTCCAGGNCTTTANGATTNGTTATTTCTTCTANTTGCTTAATTTGTGGCCAAGGTGACTCTGGATTCACATGATCGATTGTGATTGGCGAGACCCCGCCCCAATCATTGATACCGCAATCCAGAATTTCATCAAGATAGTCAGAATTAAGATTGGGTGGACATTGGATATTCATGTTTTTTCCAAAAATAATTCTNGCTGCTGATAGCGTCCAAAGAAGATCTTGTTTGGATGCAGGAGAATGTTTTTTCATTCTCGTATCTTCTTTGGGGATAAAGTTTTGAATGATCACTTCTTGGATATGACCGTAATCATCATGCATGTTTTTTATTTCAAGTAGACTCTGAATTCGCTCTTCAATGGTTTCNCCAATACCAATNAGTATTCCGGTGGTGATTGGTATCCTCAGTTTTCCAGCATTTTTTATTGTNTGCAGNCGAACTTTTGGTGATTTATCGGGCGATCCATAATGCGGCCCACCTTTTTGACAGAGTCGTTCAGAGCTTGACTCCAGCATGATTCCCATGGAGACCGAGTGCTCTCTGAGCATTTCCATTTCTTCAATTGTCATATTCCCAGGATTTAAGTGTGGGAGTAAACCGGTTTCCTTATAGACCAATTCCGCCATTGAGCCTAAATATTCAATCGTCGTCTTGAATCCCAATTTCTCAAGGTGATTTCTCGCAGTCTCATACCTCAGTTCTGGTTTTTCGCCAAGTGTAAATAAAGCCTCCTTAACATATTGCGATTTACCTTGCTCTGCAATGGAGAGAACTTGATCGGGTTCAAGATAAGGAGATCCTAGTTTTTTTGGAGTTTTTGCAAAGGTGCAATAATGACACACGTCACGACAAAGCTCGGTCAGAGGAATAAATACTTTCTTTGAATAGGTGATAACATTTGTTTCACTCTTTCTGATTTCATTTGCTTTTTGCATTAAGCCTTCTAACTCGAAGGAATCAAGAAGAGAGAGATAATGATTTAGTTCTTGTTTGGGCATCAATCTTTTATAGCTTTTTCAGAGGTTCAAAACAATCTTAAATTCATATCTTCAGTGGGTTTTTTTCAGGTTGATGTTGTTCTAGGAAGTATTCCCAATCGTCTTGATCATCTAAATCAAAGCTTAACCCATCAATGCATTGAATATTTGTGCCCACTTTTTTTAATTCAGCAGCCTTTAAATGCTTCATAAAACTATTCTTGCCGAATTGAAAACGAAATCTTCGAGGCAACTCACA
>NZHF01000053.1 GCA_002691305.1 Gammaproteobacteria bacterium
AATGTGTAATCATTTATGGTTAATGGTCGAATGTTTTTAACGTCAGCTACATCTAAATATTGAGCTGCTGTACCTTGAGTATTTACATTAACGGAAACTCCAGTGTCAGCATCCCATACCTTTATCTGAGTTGCACTATTAGTATCTTTATAAATGGCTACTATATATCTTTCGTTTTGGTCTCGGAAGATAGGGAACCATGTAGCATCTTTTGGGATATCGGTTGCGAGTTGATTTATGAATTTTGTAGGTGGTCTCTTTCTGCAACCAAACGTAGGATCTAATAAGACATTCTCAGCTTCTCTTACTTGTCCAGGTATTTTTAGAGGGTCGGGTTGCTGCGATACTCCACCTAATAAATTAGGAATTGATTGGGAGATTGCAGACATAATTTAATGACGACGTATAGCGTTATATGGTAGGTAACTTTGATAGGACTGTTGATTATCCTTATCAGCGAATATGGTGTAATCCCCTTGTTGGGTATCGTGTTCTAAAGCAGATGCTCTAGCAAATATCTCCTCTCTTTCTCCAAACTTAACCGCCTCTGTTGAGCCGATACTTCTACCAGCAAAGACATTAGCTGATCTAATTGTTATGTAGTTTTTAAATGCCTCTGGTAACTCTTCAAATGAAAAGAGCCAGATAACATCAAGCTCCATATCATCATCCCAGACATATGTATGATTTACTTTGTCATAGAGTTTGTTTTGTCTAATAACCGCTCTATTTAAGGATGTTGGTTTTGTATCTAGAGATAGAACATTAAAAGGTATCTTGATATGTTTATTACCATCCCTACCAAATGGGTAATGATGTTCGGTATTAAATACCCATCCTTCAGATTGAACTGATCTAGATATCTCATCGAGTATCTGTTCAGCCATCTCTACTAATGGGTTTCCACTCTCTAAGGTTGTTACTGGGGCTTGACCTATATTTGAGATGATTGTATTTACAGCAGCTAGTTTTGTAGCCTTAGCTATATTTGCCATGTTTTCGTTAATTTTCTAGTGAACGAGAAGCACCGAGGGAGGTGAACTCCCTAGGGCTATTTAATTATTGTGCTTGTAAAGAACCAGCGACTTTAACGTCGAGTGATCCACAACCCATTGCAAGTTTTCCAACGATTAACTGCGCTTAAACCCATTATTTCTAATGGAGCTGACTATATCTTTTTCCATGTAGGAAATCGGACGCTAATCATGTATTACGGAACAAGCGTGTTCCACCATGTAGTCGATGCACCTTCCTCTTACGCTTAAGAGGCTTGGCTCAGAATTGCCTTATCTTTTGACTTAGGTTTCTCTGAGTTCATCCGATGTTTATCTACCTATTACTAGATAGAGGGGCAAGTTAGTTCACCCTGATATTGGACATTGAAATCGTTAGATGTAGTTTCGATTGTCGGTGAGACACTTTCCACTATTCCCGCAGCCTGTTTATGGAACACGAGGCCACAGCAAGTAGCATTAGTATCTGTGTAGTCGTTATTCTCACCTGTAACAGCTGAGTTATAAGCCGCCATGAAGGGCAGATTATTGGATTTGTAAATGCGGATTCCGGCAATACTGACCAATCCGCGTCCAGAATTTAGGTCGCCTTGTGAGTTACCTAAGTCTCTGTTTAGGATGTTGGTATCAACAGAAGATACGAGCGAATAATATTGACGTGGAGACAATACACAGCTACGATTTTCTTGAGGGGCCGATCTTTCGTCGAGTACACTCGCGCATTCAAAGAGGCCATCCACTATTTTCTGAGCAACTAATTGATTGCCAGAACCGATAGAAACTTCAAAGCCACCAGGCTCTCCAGTAACTACGGATGCTTCCCTACTTGCCATGTCTAAGACACGAGCAATTCTTAGGTCATAAAAATTAGCTAAACTTTCTCCGATCTGTTTTGAAATTTCTGATCTGGTAGACCATTGAGAAATTATTTCATCAAGGTCATATACAAACTGGCTACTAACAAGTAGATCATCTAAGAGCAAAGTCTTTTCGTTTGCCTTTAGTGCTGTATCAGCTAAGATTGGGGTGCCTGGAACATGAAAGCCAGAACTGAGTTTACCCGTTAGTAAAAATTGTTTTGATTTCGCTCCTCTTAGGGTGTAACTTCTTACGAGTCCCTTGAAGATTGAGGCGTTATTGAACGCAGTAAATACCTCACCACTAAACAGCTTAAGTGCTGTTGCATACTTATTAGCGTAGGTATTTGATTGGTTTCCATTAACCGCACTGGGGCGGGTAATGTTTGCCATATTAGTCATTTTCTTTTAACTATTAAATGTTTATAATTTTCCCGAATCGATTCAAAAGTTGTTGTTTTGAGATTTAACCTTCTCAAGGTAGCTACCCCATAGTTATCCAGCTCACTGGGCTAAAGGGTAGGATGAGAAAGAGATCCTACTCTGAGGTGTCTCTTTCCCTTTGTTTTACTTGCGGGTTACTCTTGTGTAAGAAACACCGCGATAAGTAAGAGTTACAGTCATTGGTAATAGCTCTTTATCTAGCCCCCGTTCCATGACTAGATGGCCTGCAACTTAAATAGATAAGTCGAACGGACGTGGTTTAAGAGATAGTTGTCAATGTTTCTGTAGCTGCTAAATCTAATGGGAAGTTATGTGCATTTCTCTCATGCATTACTTCCATTCCTAAATTTGCACGGTTGAGGACATCAGCCCATGTAGGGATTGTCCTGCCGCTGGCATCGACGACTGACTGGTTAAAGTTAAAGCCGTTGAGATTAAAAGCCATAGTGGAGATTCCCATAGCGGTAATCCATATGCAAACGACGGGGAAAGTAGCAAGGAAGAAATGAAGACTCCTACTATTATTAAAACTGGCGTATTGAAAGATAAGTCTCCCAAAGTAGCCATGAGCCGCAACAATGTTATACGTCTCCTCTTCTTGACCGAATTTATAGCCATAGTTCTGTGAAACAAGTCCAGTCGTTTCCCTAACAAGTGAGGAAGTAACAAGACTTCCATGCATAGCAGCGAATAAAGCTCCACCGAATACCCCAAAAACACCGAGCATATGGAACGGATGCATAAGGATATTGTGTTCGGCTTGAAAGACAAACATAAAATTGAAAGTCCCTGAAATACCAAGAGGCATACCATCAGAGAAACTCCCCTGCCCAAATGGGTAGACTAGAAATACTGCAAAGGCAGCCGCTACAGGAGCTGAATAAGCTACACATATCCACGGCCTCATGCCTAGTCGATAGCTAAGTTCCCATTGTCGTCCCATGTAAGATGAGACACCAATGAGGAAATGGAAGACGATGAGTTGGTACGGTCCCCCGTTGTAGAGCCATTCATCAAGGTTTGCAGCTTCCCATATTGGGTAAAAATGCAATCCGATTGCGTTGCTTGACGGGACAATCGCTCCCGATATGATGTTGTTTCCATAGATCAGTGAGCCTGCTACTGGTTCCCTGATACCGTCTATGTCCACTGGGGGAGCTGCTATAAAAGCAATAATAAAACAGGTTGCCGCTGCCAGTAGGCAGGGGATCATAAGAACCCCAAACCAGCCGACATAAAGACGGTTATCAGTAGATGTCACCCAGTCACATAAACTATCCCAATTACTGTTAGGTTTTGTTAGTGTGGCTGTAGTCATTTATATAATTAGAATGTGTATTTTACGCCAGCTTTTAGGTTGTAGACGTTATCGATATCACCAGCTGTAATACCAGCAAACTCACCATAAAAAGCTACCTTGTCAGTTGCTTTATGATTGAGTCCAACCTTACCTGAAATCTCAGTTTGAGTACCATTGATACCATCTACTGCAAGAACTGTTGGACCGCCTTGAATGTAATAAGCAGTCTTATCGCCTCCCTCGTATCCAACGTGAAAGTCGATTGCTCTTCCAGAATAGTCAGAGCCAATGTAACCCTGATTCAATTCAGAGTTAACATATACCCCAGCAAATGCTGGAGTTGAGAATAGTGTTGCTGTTGCAGCTAATAAAAGTTTTTTCATTAAAAAATACCTGGGATGATTTGACCTGTTGTTATGTAAGCTCCTAGAGCTGCAATAACTCCAATCATTGCTAGCTGACCGTTAGTTCTTTCAGCTCCCTCTAAGTAGCTCTCTGAGGTAGTCTCAGCAACTGCTACTTCCTTTCCATATACGTTATCACGCATCTGTTTGTGTAAATAAAAAAAGTAGGCGAGGATGAAGATTCAGGTCGCCATGTTTATAAATACACATTAAAAATGCCCCTGATCGTGATCGCAGCTCTGATCTGAGGCGGTAGTGAAGGCTGACACTTATCTTGTCCAGTGCGGAGTAGTCACGCCCGATATGTGACTTAAGGCTTAATAATTATATATCGGGGGTAGACATTATATGCAACTTATTTAAGGTTTGTATTCTTTACCTACACCCTTTTGAGGGTTATATCCTGGGTAAGGCTTACTGGTTCCGTTAAAGCATTTTTTAAACGCTCCTTGATCTACACCTTTTCCTTTTTTGTTTGCCATTTTTTTTAAAGAAGATCTGTACTTTGTGCTAGTCGTTGTTCTACATCCCGCCTGAAAGCTGGATCAGTGTTATATAGAGGGTTAGCTATATCTCTCGATAGTTCGGCATTACTTCTATATGCTTTTGCGGTTGTTGCTGGTTTACTACCAGTAACCATAGGAGCTTCATATCCCTCAGCATTTACATACCGAGTATTTAAAGCTTCTACTGCAAATTTAATAGCAGCAACAGAGCCACTATTGGTAACAGTATTAAAATCATTTATCTCTGTAGCATTCAAATTATCAGAGGCCCAAGAGGTCATAGCGGAATATTTATCCTCACCTCCTACGCTTGCTTTTATTGCTTCTAATTCAGTAGCTTGTACTGTTTGTTGCTGTTGTTTTGTTTGAGCCTTTCCGTAGTATTCAAGATAATTTTTGATTAGATCTTTAGAATCCATCTTACTAAGACTATCTATAGCCTCTTCAGATATTTCTCCTTTCTCATCAAACTCCTGACTTAACCTCCCCATGTATTCAACAGTTTCATTAGGAGGCTCTTCAGTTTTTTCTTCTGTTTCTTCGGTGGTCTCGTTGGGTGTTTCTTCCTCCTCGCTATTTTCCTGAGATCTAGATTTCTCTAGCTCTTGATAAGCCTTAAGTAGTTCCTCTTGGTTTTTGAATTTTCCACCAATAAGATCTATGTTCTCTTGAGAGGTTTCATTCTGTTCAAAAGCTCGTTGTCTATCTTCCTCTTGAGCTTGAACTATCTTTTCACCTTGAGCTAAGGCAGCGGCCTCAGCTTCCTGTTGTTCTGCTGAGGGGGCGTCTGAGGTTGGGTCAAATGTGGTAGTTGCCATTAATGATAAATAGTCTTAATTCCTTGAAAGTCAGGTCTTACAGGTTCTTTTTTATTGTTTGCATATTTACCAGCTGTTGTCTGACCTTCAGTAGTACCCTTCACTTTTTTAGTAATGGAATACTTACCAGCTGGTTTTTCTAGTAATTCTGCTTCTACGGGTTTAATTTCATTTTTAATAAATGTTCCGTCAGGGTTGCGCTTGCGGCTCTTCCTGGGTTTCTTGGGTGGGCTGTTGAGGTTGTCCATTGTTAATTACTTGTTCGGCTAATGGTGACTTTGCTAATTGTCCAGCTTGCTTTAATAGTTCTTGTTGTTGAGCCTGTTGTTGAGCTTGTTCGTTTTCTGCCTGTATCTGTTCAGGATCTTTAATTAGTCCTAAAGTTTCTATTCCAGATGAGGCGGCAAGACGTTTTAAGAACTCTGGTGGATTTATATAGGTTGCTAAAGCCTCTGGTCCCATTGTCTGTGCAATGGTGGTTACAAACTCCATAAGAGATTGTTTATCCTGACCTCTACCTACAGAATTTAAGCCAGCTACAATAGTAGGCATGACCAAACCTTTAGGAAGGCTAGGGATAGATTTATTTCTAGAGAGTAGATAAAGTTTTCTATGTAGATAAGGAGTTAATAAAGAGATAGTTAGGTTTCCAAATATGCCTCCGAGTTGCTCGTTTAACTCCTGAATTAAGGCAGATATTTCAGTCGCGGTTGTGCGTTCTGATTGCCTCGGATTAAGGATAAGAAAAGCATCAGATAGCCTAGACGTTAGGTTGGCTATCATTTCGCTCGCTGTTCTGAAGTCGGCGGTCTTCCCTACGTTCACTACAGAAACGTCATCCGCTCGCCCTTGAATCACACTACCATTCCTGGCGCGGCTGAGGCTTTGCGCCTTAGTCGTTGCGCTGGGAGAGACCATAAAAACGACTTTTGCGGCGCTGGCGCTGCCCTCCACTAGACTTTGCATTAGACCATCTAGTGATTTTAAGTCGCCTATAAACTCCTCACATCTTGAACGACCCCAGCTTTCACCGTCACAGACATTCCACCTTAATGGGAGCCAACCACTGATCTTTTTAGGGGTACTTGAGTGTGATCCGTTTACTATCTTTTGATCTATTTCTTGATGCCATTTCCATTGACCATTATCTAGTCTGGCCCATGTATAAACATCAGCATCATCTTTCTTAGCTGATCCTCCTACAACTCCAAACTTAGGTCCATCTTCTCCTGGGGAATTAGAATCTTCACTATCNGTAAGAGGCTTTTGAAATTCTTTAGGTAGGAGTGATCTATGAATACTTTCTTTTGTAATTATCTCTATACAGGTTCCATCTCCATCACGGTTCACTACATAGCGATCCATTGGAAATAGTTTGAGGTTTTTCTTCCCAGCAAATAACAGTACATTTCCTGTAACTATTAAATGCTTCATAGCTCCATGAAGAACAACTCGATCACTNGACTCAGCGACCTGTTGCATAATCATCTTCTCCATTTTTGACAGAGAAAGGTCTATCTCTGAGCGCACTTGAGCATCTACATTTGGTATAGCTGCTATTTCAGCGTCGTTTATTTGGAGCTTAAAAAAACTTGTATTTATAGGGAAGAGTGACAGCATTAATTTTGCTGACAACACATTTACACCTCTACTACCCTGCGACTGCCAAGGTATAGGAAGCGCTCCACCTGACGCTAAATCATCCTCTGGTAGAAGATAAGGTATTGTCAGCGCGGAACATTCTCTAGCAGCATCTAAAAAAGGTTGCCTATCAGTAACTAAATATTGATATCGGGCTTGGGCTAATTCTTGCATTGTTATTTAGGAATATTTAAACCAGTGCTTCCAGTTCCTCCCGTTTTAGTTCCTATCCCTTTAGATCTCTCAATCCTTAAAGCGCTAGTCCCTTTACTTGCTTGTTGTAGCTCTTGCCTCTTAGATCTTCTTTTCTTAAGTGTTGGTTCTTCCGTGCTTGTATTAGTTAAGACTGGAGGAGGTGTTTGCTTAAGATCAATCTCTGGCATAGGAGCAACCTTCATAGGAGGTTGGGCTTGTACTTGTGGTATCTCCATAGGAGGAGGACTTGGAGGTGGAGCAAGCGTTGGTAGTCTTTGAGGAGTAGGTAAAGATTGAGGTTGTTTTAGCTCTGGCACTGTCGGAGCGCTTGGCATACACATATCGTTATGGTTCTAATTTATCTTTTAAATAATCAATGACTGACCTCTGTCCAGAACGGAACATGATGTCATTCATACTATTGGTAGGTAATGGGTAAAACGGTGGGAAGGTCTCGTCTAAATCCTCCATCAACTTTTTAATTTGATAGTGATTATTTTCAAAAATATCCTCGTATTTTAATTCATCCATATGAGGGTAAGTTTACGTTTGAGGTTTCAAAGAATGAGGGCATTCGACTTCTTTGTGTATCTTTTAGACCCTCTGCTTTTCCTCGGTGGTAGAGAGAGTCGGATTGATTCATCCAGAAATCTTTATCTATATATTTATTGTTGTTAGTCCCTAGACCATCCATAGCCCAAGCTACTGTAGCTTTTCTAAGCTTGTTTAAATGCTCAGGTTGTTTAAGTCCTAGGTCATGAGCAACCATTCCGTGGACCCCGACNTGGACGACCTCATCACGGCTAATTTCCGACGACAACCCTCTCATGCCAATGTCTCCATTAAACCTATAGAAAGGTAGGAGTACAAAGAATACACTCCTCTCTAGTATTGCGGCTTTGAGAATGGGATGCTCTGGAGATTCCATCCAGACTTTAAGTATATTCTGGGCTTCTCTCTCATACTTATCGACAGTGCCGTGAGCATCAACAACATACTGAAAACCAAGATCATGTTTATCTTCATCTTTCTGATTGGAGATTAAAGCCTCCATTACTCCATGTTTATCTGGTAGATCTTTTTCTAAACCCTGCTGTAGTAACTCCTTTACTGGTAACTCTAAACACCTGAGAGCAAGCGTTCTGAAAATACTATCCTCACTTCCAGCTCTAAGCTCACCTTTATTACAAGCTTGGGGGGTCCATTTTCTTTTTCTTTCTATAAGTTTCAAATAGCTTGACATTATTTATTCAGCGCATCCAGCGCATAATATTGATGGCTCTTCTAAATCGAAGATGTCTTTATAATCCTCATCNAANACGGCNGAGGCATCGTCTTTTCTTTGTGTTTCAGGTGTAACTTGCAATGCNTAATACATTGANGTTTGTGGACTCTTTANCCAGTCTTCTATAAATGNCTCATCGTATGTAACTACATCCGACCAAGTNTTAAAACTATACCCGTGCATTAATCCGCTNTTGTTATANANNCGCATTAATTCATCAGCTACTAATTTATAANTATCCCAGCCAACTTCTGANGCNATTTCTACATCTCCATAATCATAAGATGTAACTCCAAAAGTACCACTATCGCGATCNACAGTTCTCGCTATTGGTGGTGCTATTTCAGGTGTTGTTGTATAACCTTTAAGGTCTTTATATTTATAACTACATGATGCTGTAGGAGCTATTGTNAANGCTCTTTGCATACCATNAGTNCTAGCAATTACNCTAGCNTTTTGAATACCAACATCAAANGCTCNTGCTAATAAACCAGCNGTAGTCTGTGAAACTACCATCCCGCTATTTAGGTCTCGTAATGCTTCACCAAATTGTTTATAAGTTACCTTGTGATATCTNAGACAATTTGCTAACCCTAAGATCCCTAAACCTACTTGTCTATCCTCTTCAGGTGTTAAATACTCTCCAGAATCTCCTACTCCTGTAGTTCTATGTANCTCACATAATTCAGTCATTCCTTCTACATAAGCTTTAGGAATATCTTCTANTGTNCAAGCTCCNAATTGAACATGNTCNANNANNCATGTNCCCCTNGACNTNATNNANATNTCNANGCAAACATTNCCAAANATTTGNTNACCACTACGATCATNGCGTATCTTGTTTAACCAAATATCACCGCTATGNATACCTCTAAGTAATAAAGTTTTAGTTTCNGTTGANGCTTNATNCCATAACTCTTGATTGATATCTACACATCTTTTAGCCCANGGNAGATCTGATCTTGGCGCTGTAATGTATTCATTAATATCNGCATGACCCANCGANAAATGNAANCAAATTGCACCGTTGCGNTATGTGCCNCCACGCCTTAATGTNTCNTTTAATTGAGAATATATTTTTGCAAATGATACAGGNCCAGATGCAACTAANGTATCTTTTCCTTTNTTGGTTTCTGTTCCTTGAGGTCTTAAATCTGATANATGNATTGCACACCCAGCCCCATATCTNANNGCNTGACTNGNGAANACCCACGAAGCCTGAATACCCTCTNGNCCTTNCATACTNTCNGANACNTTAAANACNGTNCANNNNACNGGAAGNCGTGANTCAGGNTTNTCTANCCAACTCTGAACGCGNCCTGTNCTTGCTATTAAATNNGACATAATCTAAACAATATCCTCTANATANGGTGGTTTNTAATTTGGACCTTTCATNACNTTTCCAGTTTTATCTTTTACAGGTTTACCATCGACTAATTTACTCATATTAGAATTATGTACTCTGTCTAGAGCCTCATCTAATTCAAACCCAGCTGTTACAGCATATTGAAAAACAACATAGACTAAATCAGCTAACTCCTTTAGTAAATCCTCTCGGTATCTTGGAGTGTTTGGATATAAAGCACACTTAGTATGTGCATCAAGAAATTCACTATATTCCTCAGTAATTAGTTTTCTTTGGAGATACATATTAGGTCCAGTAAATTGGCCTATTGGTTGATCATTAGCTACTCGGAATTGGAGAGCTTGGCCTAATAAATCAGGAACTTTGGTCATGGTAATGTTGGAACTTTGGTGTAGTTAATTGGTTCAGTAGGTCTAATTTCCATAGCCTTAGTTATGTAAACTCTGGCTTTTGTTAAATCATCTATCCTTGATTCTCCTTTTTTGAATCCCGCTCTACTGATGTATTTAACAGCGTTACCTAAAAAGTAATCTAGGTTTTGATCGGCTATGTAATCCCATACTTCTATGGCTCCCTGTTGGTAGTGATTTGGTGAATACTTATCCATTGAGTTCTTTGGTGATCTTTTTAAGAAACCCCTCCATCCAGGGTTCCCACGGATTGCCGTCTAGGTTTACTTCAGTATTTCTATAAGCTCTTATGGCTAATAAGTTATTTCTGATAAACGCTAGTTCTGTATTGGTGAGATTCATTTAGGAGTTATCAGTATTGGCTTTTGATTCTTTGCGTCCCAGTCCTCTGCCTGGAGAATCTTTGCTAGCCGTAAGTTCCTTAAAGCATCCTCTTCTGTCTGTCCAACATCGAGGAATGTTTTAACGACTACGGGCCAATAGTTTTCATCCTTTACTTCATCTAATATCTTGAGGGCTTTCTTTGGTCCGATTGAAATAGCGCCTTTATATCCGTCTGTACTATCTCCCGAAAGCACCTGTTCCCATAATTTCTTATAGGCAGCTTCTTTTGTTTGAGTCCACTCTTCTTTGAGGTTATATAACCTACATGGGACTTGTTCCATATCTTTATCAGGACTAACTAAGACAAAGTTTGAGAGGGTTCCATTAGTCGCAACTATGGAGCAAACATCATCAGCTTCTAGCCCTGGTTTCATGAGCGATGGATATGAAGCCATTGCCCAATTCTTTAGTTTTAAATAGCCTGCTGGCTTTCTTTTGGTTCTGTTCCCCTTGTATGTGGGATCTATGGTTTTGCGAAAGTTGGTTTGATCAGTCAGCGCTACTAAGATGTCTCGTGTTTCAAATCTTTCACATAATTGAGAGATCTCTCGTTTGACTATCTTTTTTGCTGCTAAAAAGTCTCCAACAATGACAGTTAAATCTTGGCTGTATTCATGCTCTTGCTCGCTCGCAGTGGCGGCACGATAAAGAAAATAATCAAGATCTATTAATATTTTTAGTGGTTTCATCTGGCCTAGTGGAATTGATGAGGTAATCGATTGAGCGCTTTAAAATTTCTGGATCATCGTTAAATTTGCCAAATCCCAAATTGCATGAATTACATATATATCCCCTGAATGTGTCATCGGTATGACAATGATCTAATACCCAGGATTCTGTATGTCTTCCACAAGAGGGACATTCTCCAGCTGGAGGTGGTGGATTTTGTTTTCTTAGTTTTGCTCTTACTTGTGCTAACTCGTTTGAGCATTGTTTACATGTATTTTTTCTACCAGCTGAGGAAGTAGAGAAGTATGGAAAGTCAGTTTCTACTTTTACTTTTCCACACTTCCTACATTGTTTAGTGTGTTTCTGACCAGTTCGATCCGACTTTAGTTTCGCTATCCAGTTCGCATCTAAAATGCAAAGTTGTTTGAACATCTTTCATTGCTGCTTTTATTAAGAACTCCGCGTCCTCTGTTTGCTCTTTCTTCACCGCTAATTGCATCTCATCGTGGATGAATGCTAAAGGTTTATAATTTATATTTGCTTCCTTAAGTAATACATTGGCTCGTATAAGCCAAGACTTACAAATGCAGCTGCCAGCGCTCTGTAAGAGATAGTTTAAGCAAGCGTATTTCTTTCCTAATAGTCTTATTGGCCTCCCATCGATGGCAGTGATAACCCCGTGCTTGGCCCTTTCTTGAATTGCTTCATTAAGTTCTTTGAATCCTCGGAGATTGGTAAGGATTTTGTCGCGGATTTCAGCGCCTCTTTTACCAGCCTCTGCTTTACTTGCCCCACTAGTGAGTCCCAATTTAATATTACCCCCACCGTAGATAAGACAATAAGTACAAGACTTAGATTTCTTACGCGATTCATGATCTTTTTTACCGAAATAAATGTTACTTAAAGTACTGTGAATATCACCTTCAACAACTTCTTTAGAGAAAGATCCTCCATCGTATCTTGTTAAGTAATGCCCTAAACATCTCAGTTCTAAACTGGAAGCGTCCCCGCCTACTTGGACATAATTAGTACCAGGATAAAACAACTCTCGATATTCTTTTTTCTGAGGACACTGGGACAAATTTGGACGTAAATGTGCCTGTCTCCCAGTGTTGGTATTTAATATACAAGAGTGACGAATACGACCATCTTTCTCTACTCGTTTAAGCCATGCATTCTGGCCCTCACTAAGTTGTCCTAGGTGTTTTTGTAATTCCAAGATACGGGCAAACTTCTTTGATTCCTTAGTATCAATTTCCATTAATACTTTCTCATCAATCTTTGGCTTACCCGTGTCTGTTCTTTCTATAGGTTCCCAACCTCTAAAGGTTTGAAATGCGAACGCTATATGATGCCTACTAGTTGGATTGAAATTTCTGAGGCGGTTAAAAGTTGCTCCCGCTACATACCCTTTTGTTTTGTTAGGGCGTTTGGGAGTGAACTCACCTCCATCTACAAATAGAAATGTAGAGCGCATCTCGTCTGAGAGCTGTTCAAGTTCTTGTCTTAGTTTTCCTTCTAGTTTGTGAGCCTTATTGATATCAAAAGGGAAACCCTCTCGTTCTTGCCAAGACATAATCTTAGCTAGCTCATGTTCCGTCGTTATAGAGGTCTCGTATTTGTCCAGTTTTGGAGCGAATAACTGATGTAAAGCATCAGATACTTCTACATCTTGAGCGCAATACTCAAGCATTTCGGGGGTGTAGGTTGACCAATCACCCTCCAGCTGGTCTCCATATTCCGACTTAAGAACTCCTAATCTATAGCCCCAACTTTTTAAACTGTGGCGCCCAAAAAGTTGAGCTGGCATATTAGGGGGCTTATTCCTAAAGTCCCTATCAAGCATGTCAGTAAAGAACATCCTTGAAAGGATTAATGTGTCATATACTTTCCCTTTAAAATTGAAAAAATAAAAAATACTTTTAAGAATTTCAAAATCATAAGAAATTATATTGTGACCCCATAATTCATCAGCAACTAATAGCGTCTGGACTCCCGTTACTATCGTTTCATATTTACCTGTATCGTCATATCTGAAGACTTCACCTGTTTCTAAATCCTTAGTAACTAAACAATGAATTTGAGAGAAGTCTCGTAATAAGCCATCGGTCTCAATATCAAACGCTAGCTTCATGAACTTGTCCTATGCATATGGATAGTTCTTAGCGCTCGTTGCCACCATTTAGGAGATAAATTCTTACCACCTATTACACGGGTTATTTCTACAGAATCATGATCCATAACTAAGGCAGTTGGAAATACATCGATCTTGTATGTTTCTAATAAAGATGGGTGGTTATCTTTGTTTAAAACTGCTACATAAGGTTCATATTCTTGATAAGCATCAAGTACAGAATCCAAGTTCTTAGCAGCATTTTCACAAGGTACACAGTCTTCTTTTTTAAATAAGACAACTTTGTGAGCTTTAGAAATCTCCATAAGGTTCGGGTGATGATTCGGTGGGTTGCGTAATTTCAATTAGTCGGCCTGTTTCTTTTGAATAGTTGAGTATTCCAGCTGATCCTGTAGATCCATTAAATCTATTTTTCATGACTATTAATTCGCTCATATTGTCTCCAGCGGATATATTTCTTTGGAGTCCTACACAAATATCTGAAAGCGTCGCTATTGAATGCGATCCTCTCAATTGACTTAAGCTAATAGCAGCTCCCTCCTCATGGCCTTTATCGGATTGTGTTCTCCTTAAATGTGAAATAAGAATCATTCCACATCCAACTTCCTCGACAAAACTTCTAAGTCTCGTCATTATTTTGTCGATCATAATCCGCTCATTATCGTTATCATTTCCGCTCAGTAATATCGAAAGATGATCGATAATTACGAATTGAGCATTGTGATTCTTGACAACAAAACGGATGTCATTAAGAAGATGATCGGGATCAACACTTCCAAACCCATCTCTGAGATATACCTTTCCACTTCCAACACTTGCATCAAAAGCCTTCCGTAGTTCATCCTCTGGTATCTCGTTGTTTAGGTGTAAAGGTTTATTGGCCTTTACTGTCATTAATCTGAGCGCTTGTCTTTGGACTGATTCTTCTAAGGCGATGTAGCAAACAGTGAAGCCCTGGTCCACGAGGGATTGGCAAGTTTCACCTATTGCTGTACTTTTCCCCGCTCCTGATCCAGCGGTCCAAGTTACTAATTCTTGGAGTCTTAGCCCTCCCGTCACCTTATTAAGTGAGGGGAAAGGCCAATCAGCATCCTTACCATGAAGGGGTTTATTTACCAGATCAAATAAAGATCTGCCATCAATAATTGCTTTAGGGGAGTAGCTCTTCTTATTCCAGATTGCTTGCCTAATTGCCTCAGCATCTCCAGCCATTAAAGCCTCAGATGCATCCTTATACTGTCCAAGATCAGCAATGAATACTTGATCAGCTGGAAATAGAGAAG
>NZHF01000054.1 GCA_002691305.1 Gammaproteobacteria bacterium
TACATTTTCATATCTTGATACCGAAACCAAATTCTCTTCATAATAAAACCATATTTTTGCTACCAAAACCAATGTAGTATCTACTTAAAAGTAATTGGAGCAAGAATATGAGAGAAACCATAGTTGGTTCCACAATCATAGCTGTCGGCATAATCGCTGCGGCATTTATTATCAATCAAAAAAATGATTATAGGCCGCATCACAGTATATCTGATCAACCACCAACACCTGAAAAACCGATGGCTTGGGTTGACAAGGAAATGGGTGAAATATCTCTTGGCGATAAAAATATGGTTTTTTTAACCGATGACGGTGAGAAACATATCGTCATGAAAAAGATGAAAAAACCCATGTCTGGACATGAAGAAGAACGAAAAATTGTAATCAAAATGGAATCAGATGATTCTGATTCAATTGAGGAAACCATTACTGAGATCATTGATGATGTTGCANATGATATCGGTGATGCCATCAAAGATTTAAGAGTCAATATCAGTGTCAATATTCAGAGTGAAAAGAGTGATGCAGGCATTCAATCTCTTACAGAAGATATTGTTGATTCTGTGAATGATGCAGTCAAAGGTCTTTCTGGTGAGGTGAATATTGACATTCAAATTAACGAAAATGGATGAGCACTATACAGAATTGGCTAAGTAAAAATCAATTGGTTCTCTAGGAATACAAAATGATTTCAAAACCCTTTGTTTTAGAATAGAATGCACACACATGCATAGAGTAACGAGAATAATTCCTTTATTGGCCACTTTCTTTTTTGTGACCACTGTATCACTTGATACAGTCTCGCANATGCACGCCCATGATAATCATGGGCACGAATATGAATGTCCATTCAGCAATAATACTGTCATTGAGACCGATGTAAGCGATCCAATAAAAAGGGTCGAGCTCAATCCTCTTATCGTTGTTGAATTCAAGCAAAGTTACTTTCACACAACAACAAATCTCTTATTTGAATCTCGAGCACCTCCTAAAATTTAAATCAAACAAAAGTTAGATTTAAAAAAACGTTCGTTATAGGAGGTTATTTCATGAGAACGCACATTAATTTATACATGGTGGTATTTATTACCACCGTCATTTCAACAGGACTGACAGCGCAGGATTCCATCGAGGAAATCACAGTGACATCATCATATGTCACTCACAGCGATGATCAGGCCAATGATCCAATTCATATTCTCACCGAAGAAGAGTTGGAGACCAATTCAACACAAAGTTTGGGTGAAACCATCGACAGTCTTCTGGGTGTTTCATCTGCAGACTATGGTGCTGCAGTCGGTCAACCAATCATTCGAGGAATGTCCGGTACCAGAGTCAAAGTATTAAACAATGGCTTGGTTGTTCGTGACATGTCTGGCATCGGCATTGACCATGTGAATGAAGTCGATCTAAATGCGGTAAGGCAAATTGANGTTATCAGAGGTCCGTCCTCGCTCATGTATTCCAATGGNGCAATTGGNGGCATTGTGAATGTTGTCGATGACACCATTGCTAGAGAAGATTTTGCAGACCGAGATTTGAGAATTGGACTGGAAGCACAAAATGCAAATGATGGAAAAATCGGTGAATTCAGCTACAAAGAAAATTTGGGTGGTTTGAATCTTAGCTATGCTTTCAAAGACAGCTCACTTGAGAATTACGATATTCCCAAAGGAGCCGTCATTCACTCAGAAGAGCATGAGGAAGGACACGAGGAAGATCACGACGAGGATCACGATGAAGATCATGACGAAGACATGGGCTTTCTTGAGAATTCCGATTTTGAATCGCAGTCACACCGATTAGGGCTCTCAACCACAGGCGATTGGGGATACTTTGGTGCNTCGTACCTAAACACTGAAAGTGTCTATGGTATTCCATATCATGGGGAAGGTCATGAAGGTCACGNCGATGAAGATCACGACGATCACGACGACGACCATGATGGAGAAGAGGATCACGATGGAGATCACGACGAGCATGAAGGAGAGAGAATCTTCTCTACCACTGACTCCGATGTATTCAATATCGAGGGTTCTTATGTCTTCGATAACGACTCACTTAACAGCATGAGGTATTACTACAGAAACAGTGATTACTCACTGACCGAGCAGCACGCTGAAGAAGAAGGNCATGAAGGTGAAGATCACGACGAAGATCACGATGAAGATCATGACGGTCATGGGCATGAAGAAGGACCGACGGTCTTCAGTAATGAGTCGGATGAATTTGGTCTGATTTTGGATTTTGGCGATGAATCACTCTCTCAAAAGCTAGTGTTACAAAGCATGAACGAAGATGTTTCTATCATNGGTGCTGAAGCGTTCATGAACCCAGTCGATTCAACTGAAAAGATGATTGGTTATTATGTTGGCACGAGCTTAATGAACTTGGATCTGCATTTGGGTATTCGACATGATCGTGTGAATCGTAAGGGCACGGTGGCTCATCATGAGGAAGAAGAGCATCATGACGAAGACGATCACNATGAAGAAGATCACGATGACGAANATCATGATGAACANGAGATGGAAGCTTATGATATCGATCGAAACGAAACGAGCGTAGCTCTTTCGATTGATAGAGAGCTCAACGATAACATGATGATGTCTCTTGGCTTAGCGAGTGTTAAAAGAGCGCCTTCTTCTGTTGAGCTTTTCATGAATGGTGCGCATTTAGCGACCGGACGTTTTGAGGTGGGTGATGTCACTTTAGAATCTGAGACCTCAAATAATATCGATCTCACGTTTGACTATAAGAATAATGGCTTCTTTGCAACCGCAACAATCTTCAGAAATGATGTGGACGACTACATCTATCTGCGGGATGAAACAGAAGAAGAGCATGAGATGCATGAAGAAGACGATCACGATGAAGATCATGACGATCACGATGGACATGACGATCATGAGNNNTTTGATTCTTTCAAATTACATGCAAAAAGATGCAGAATTCAACGGTTATGAATTTGAACTTGGTCGTTCTGTGAATCTCAATGGCGGTTCTATGTCCTTTTCTTATGGCATGGATTATGTCAATGCTAAATTCAAGGATGGCGCTTATGTTCCAAGAATTAATCCAAGACGACATATCTTTTCTGTGAGCTATGCAAAGGATAGAACCAATGCTTCTTTGACACTCAGAAACGTAAAGTCTCAAACGAAACTTGCATTGAATGAGACTCCTTCCGAGTCTTACAACATGCTTGATTTAAAACTGTCTCAGAGAATAGATATGCTCAATGGAGACGGCGAGATGTTGGTTACGCTCTTTGCGAAGAACTTATTGGATGAAGTTGCACGAAATCATTCGTCTTTTGTGAAAGATCAAGTGCCTCTTCCTGGAAGAAACATTGGGTTACGCTTCAATATGAAGTTTTAGTGATCCCTTTGGTTCCTTCAGTTATACATTCCACCCCTCCTAAAGCTGGAGGAATCAGCTCCTAAGGGTTTCCTAATAGACCCTTAGGAGTGTTACATTGAATTCAGAGTTGGAAAAAAATGAATGTAAAAACACAATTAACAACGGATAAATTGGCAGCAACCTTTTCATTGGCTTGTGTGATCCATTGTTTTTTTGCCCCAACGTTTTTGATTCTCACNTCTGGTTTTATATTTACTTCGCTTGATAATGAATTGGTCCATAAGATTATGTTATTGATAGCCGTTCCTGTGAGTATTTATGCTTTGATACTGGGCTATAAGAATCACAGTGTTTTTTCTTTTCTTTGCATAGGCATTCTTGGCCTAATGACTCTAGGCTCTGCCGTCCTTTTAGGCGAGAGTTTGCTGGGCGAGTCAGGAGAAAAACTAGTCACATTAGTCGGCTCAATGTTGGTCTGCTTTGCACACTTTAGGAATTATCAAGCTTGTAAAAAACTTGATTGCTCCTCGTGTCATGATTAAAAGAAAATTCTGATACACAGCTAGAGTATGCAGGATGTAACTTCAAATAGACTTCCAGTTAATGCCTTTTTTTACTCACGACTTAAATCAGCCATTGCATCGATGATTTGATTGTAATTCTCATAGAATTCCTTTGATTCACCATCCTCTAGAGTTACGGGTGATTTGAAGTCTTTTTCTAAATCATAGAAGCCAATTTTTTCTAGGATCTTAAAGAACCATAGAAATCTACCGATGTTATTGATTTCATAGTCACGGATAGGCCCCCAGTCCTGTTTTGACCCACCAGTTGATTTATATTTTGTGATTCTTGTAAAAATCACATCATTGGCTTGATCAATGAATATGTATTGACCGAATTTACCACTGGCATTCATGATTAGTCCTTCTTCATCATTCTTTGAGAACCACCAGTGAAGACCATAACCTCTTCTATCCATGCCGGCACGATCGGATGTGCTTAACCATCTGGGATTATAGGTTTCTTGAACAAAATCATAAGGCACCACCTGCTGATCATTCCAGGATCCATTTCTTGAAAAGAGAAGGCCGAAACGGGAGTAATCTCTTGCTGACATATCAATGCAGCAATAACTCAGCACATTATCAGCAGCATCTCTCCATAGAGTGTAATTTTTAGTGCCAATCGGATCGAGAACACGCTCTCTTAGGAGATCATCGGCCTTTTTGCCGGTGACACTTACAAGAATGTCTCCAAGCAGCAATGAATTCACATTGTTGTACTCAAACACCGTATTGGTTTCTTTGTCTCGCTTGATATTTTTGGCATAACCCAGATGATCATCTAAAAAGAACATGATCTCATGTTCGTGATCGGGATTTTCGAGACCACTTGTCATGTCAAGCACTTCTCGGATAGTAATATCTTGCCGATCTTCATTGAAATAGTCTAAGTAGTCACTGACCTTATCGTCTAGACTGCCGATTTCTCCTTTTTCAATGGAGATCCCAATTAGGCTTGCATAGAAGCTTTTGGCCATAGACCATGATGTTCCAATGGAGTCTTTGTCGTATCCATCGGCATACCTTTCAGCAATGAGATAACCATCTTTGATCAGCACCACAGATTGTGTGGCATCATCTTGAAATGAGAGATCAAAAAGCCTTTCTACTTTTGATGCATCAACCCCGAGTTCAGTCGGATTCTTTTCAGCCCACGAATTACCTGGAAATTCACTTGCATACAATGGCAAGAGAAATGAAACAGAGCAGATAGTGAGTACCGTCGATTTTAAAAATTTTGTTTTATTCATAAGTAATTATTCCGTCGCACTTGACAGAATGGATTTAGATGTTGAAAATCCATCTTTCAGTTATTTATGGAGATGTAGCTCAGCTGGTTAGAGCGTCGCACTCATAACGCGAAGGTCGGTGGTTCAAGTCCACCCATCTCCACCAGAAATCTATCCCATAGGGTTATTGGCTTCTAAGAATTCACAGCAAATTGAATCGACACCCTGATCCGTTGCAGCATTGACCATATGGCTTATTGCCATATCCATTGCAAAGTCAGGCACTTGACTGAGGGTTTCACATGCACAGTCTGTGAAGGTAATGCCTTCTGACGCTGCATTTGCTTTTTCTTTTATTGCTTCTGCATCCATTTTCTTAATCCTTTAATTGGTTTATTGACTATAGATTGTGTCAAAAAATCGGCTAAACAGGAAGACAAAAATTAGCTTAATCAATCCGATGAGAAAGCAGCCCATCCAATAGCTTTGGCTCAAACCAAGTGGATTTTGGTGGCATGATCATGCCTGCATTTGCAACATCAATCAATGCCTTCATGGGGGTCGGGTAGAGGGAGAATGCAAAATCCATTTCTTCGTTATCCACTCTAAGTTCAAGACCTTTCATTCCCCTTGCTCCACCTACAAAATCTATGTTTGGATCGGTTCTCTCGTCTCCAATTCTAAATACTGGTTCAAGGATTAGATTGTGGAGAATACTCACATCCAATGCCTCCACTGGGTCATCATCGGTTGGTGAATGCTTTAGTTTTAATGAATACCATTGATGATTGGCATACATCCCAAAATGATTTTTTTCGGAAGGCTTAAATGCATCATCAACCGATGTCACCTCAAAATGATCTTCCAGTTTTTTAAGGACTTCATCAGTCGTGATCCCGATGGAGTTCTTGATTAGACGATTGTAATCGAGAATGTTCATTTCACTCTCTGGAAAAGAGACCGTCAGAAAATAGTTATAACTCTCTTGACCGGTGTGGTTTGAATTTTCTTTTTCTCTATTTTTTTTAACGACACTGGCTGCTGCAGAACGATGATGACCATCAGCAATGAAAAGCGCATCCATAGAATTAATGAGGTTTAGAATCTGTTGTTGTTCATCCGATTGATTCACTTGATAGATTCTATGAGTGACCCCATCGATTGCTTTGACATCATAAATTGGTTCGTCTCTACCCGCGATTATTCTCATTAGAATGGATAACTCTTCATTGTCCTGATATGCAAGCAATACCGGACCGGTTTGTGCATTCAGAGAGGAAATATTATTGACTCTATCGAGTTCTTTATCGGGTTTTGTATATTCATGTCGTTTGATGCCCTCTTTTTCATATGCCTCAACAGAGCCGACGGCTGCAATACCAAGTTGATGAATGTCATTATCGATCATTTCATAAAGGTAAAGCATATTTTCAGAATCTTCGACCAAGACCTCATTCTTAATCATTTGATCAAGATTTTGTTTTCCCTTCTCATAAACCTTGGGGTCGTTATAAGAAATACCATCTTCCAGATCTATTTCTGGTTTTGAAATATGCAGGAAACTATTGGGGCGATCCTTTGCCAATTCTAATGCTTCTTTGGAGTTGATGACATCATAGGGCGGAGCAATGACAGCATCAGCCATCGAGGGTTGAGGCCGAAGTGCTTTAAATGATTTTATTAAAGATGCCAATTTTGTTTTCCTTGGGTCAAAAAAAGTTAAGACATTATAATGTTTTTTAGCTTTAAAAATTATTTGAATCGTCACTATGAAGAAAAACTATAAAGAATGTATTTATTATTTTTGCCTATCGCTGTTTATTGGTTCTTTCTCAACAATCGTTTCAGGGCATGATGATGAAACACTCATTACCAATGTTTTGATAATCGATGGAACGGGTTCTGAGGCTTATTCTGGAAGTCTCCTTATGAAAGGAGATGTCATTGCTTCAATATTTCGTGGATCTTTAAACGATTTTAATCACGATAATACAGTCGATGGAATGGGAATGGTGCTTGCACCTGGTTTTTTGGACTCACACAGTCATTTTGATCAAGGCCTAAAAGACCAACCCTCTGCAAAAGCGGCTATTACTCAAGGTATAACAACCATCATCAGGGGCATGGATGGATTTTCAGCTAGGCCAGATGCTAAAGATACAATTGTTTATGGGGAGCATCTGAGTGTGGATGAGTTTAACAATCTTATGAAGGACATTCCCACTGCAGTCAATATTGCCAGCTTCTCATCTCACAACAGTATTCGATCTGTGGTTATGAAGGATGACTTCAGAAGAGAGGCCACCGCACTAGAGATAAAAGAGATGTCAGAATTAGTGGAAGCAGACATGCAATCAGGCGCTTTAGGCTTATCGACAGGACTTGAGTATGATCCAGGCATATACTCATCAACCGATGAAGTGATTATTCTCGCAAAAATAGCTTCAAAATATGGAGGCAGATACAAAAGCCATATGAGAAGTGAAGATCGATATTTTTGGGATTCAATAAATGAAATTATAGAAATTGGAGTAAAGGCAAACATTCCAGTAAACATTGATCATCTCAAGTTGGCTGCTATTTCATTGTGGGGCATGGACAAGGAACTGTTATCTATTCTGAACAACGCACGAGAGCGAGGAATTGACATCACAGCTGATATCTATCCTTACACTGCATGGCAATCGACCATCACTGTTTTGTATCCCGATAGAAATTTTGATGATGCCAATGAAGCAAAATTTATTTTAGAGAATATAAGCTCACCCGATGACATCCTGTTTGTGGCTCACAAGATACATCCAGACTATGTCAACAAAACATTGAGGCAAATTGCTTCTGAGAAGAATAAGACACCTGAGCAGATGCTCTCAATTATAGCGAAGGAAAGCTTTGAGCTGAGCGAAGGTGCATCAGCAATTGAGTCAATCATTGGCAAAAGCATGGACGAGAAAGATGTAATAGCATTGCTCAATTGGGAGTATTCCAATGTCACCACTGACGGTGGACTAGACTGCTCGCATCCTCGAGGATGCGGTTCATTTACAAAGGTCATTGACGATTACATAGGCGATAAGGACTTGGGTTCAATTGAACGAGTAATCCATAAAATGACTGGACTCACAGCTAAAAATCTAGGCATTCAAGATCGCGGAGAGATCAAGGTCGATTCTTATGCAGATTTGATTTTATTTGACCCTGATCGGATACAAGACAATGCAACATTTGAGCAACCAAATAGATTATCCGATGGAATTCACTCTGTTTGGGTGAATGGCAAGCAAGTGCTTGCAGATGGTGTGTTGACAGAACATCTCCCTGGCAAAATAATACTCAGAGAGGTGAATTAATTTGGACATCGAAAAAATCAGGCTGGCAATGAAGCAAAGCAGGCCTGATACAGATACAGAGAGAGACGAAAAAAGACTGCCTGCAGAAGTTTTGGACTTCTTTGGAATTGAAGATGGTTATAAGGTTGGAGAAATGAATTCAGGTAGAGGTTATCTGAGTGCGATTGCAGCCTATGCTCTAGAAGATAGTGGAGAAGTATATTCTCATACTGCCCCCCAAAGCGTTGAAAGATGGAAAGGCAATCCAATAGAAAAGCGCTTAGAGACATACCCTCAAAAGAATTTAATTCCAATAGTGGGGGAGATGGAAGCCCCAAATTTTCCATCAGAGATGGACATCATTTTTAATAGCATGACGTATCACGATACGGTTTGGACAAAGGCCGATCGTTTAAAAATGAATCAGAATATTTTTGATTCCCTAAAAACTGGCGGTTCTTATTGTATTTTGGATCACCATGCAAAAGATGGCCATGGGATTGATGACTGTCATTCCATTCATCGAATTGAGAAAGCATTTGTGATTGAGGAAGTCTCAAGAGCAGGATTTTACTTTGATGACGATTCAGACCTACTTGAGAATGACAAGGATCCGTTGGATCAAATGGTCTTTGAGAAGGATATTCGAGACCAAACGAGCCGATTCATTTTAGTCTTTAAAAAAGAGATCTAAAAAAATCTTCAGCTAACTTTAAATCTCAGATAACCATTCGTCGTCACTGTCTTCAGTAATGTCTGCAAATAGTGGGGATGATAGATATCTTTCTCCTGTATCGGGGAGCATTACACAAAATGTGCTGTTCTTTGGTGCAGTTTCACATATTTGAAGCGCAGCAAGCATGGTTGCACCGCCCGATATGCCGGTAAAAATCCCCTCTCGTCTAGCCAGCTTCTTAGAGGTTTCTATTGATGCTTCATCATTGACGCTGATGTATTGATCTATGACTTCTTTTTCCAATACCTCTGGGACAAAATCAGGCGTCCAACCCTGTATCTTATGTGGCTCCCACTTATTCTCAGATAACAATGGCGCCAGTTCTGGTTCAACAGCAATGATATTTATCTTTGGTCTTGCGGTTTTCAGAACCGTGCCAACACCCGTTACGGTTCCACCCGTTCCCCATCCGCTCACAAAGTAGTCCAGTTCACGATTCCTAAAATCACTTAAGATTTCAACTGCTGTCGTATTTTTATGATATTCAGGATTGGCAGGATTTCTGAATTGATCCGCCAAGTACCAACCGTGTTCTTCAGCTAAATCTTTCGCTCTTTTCACCATCCCAGTTCCTCGTTCACTGGCAGGAGTCAGAATGACTTTTGCACCAAGTGCTTTCATGATTTTTCTACGTTCTATAGAAAATGTTTCAACCATGACTGCGACAAATGGATACCCTCTTGAAGCACAAACCATTGCAAGGGCTATGCCTGTATTGCCAGAGGTTGCCTCAATGACGGTTTGCCCGGCTTTGAGTTTGCCTGATTTNTCAGCATCATTGATTATTGCCAGAGCCAGACGATCTTTTACAGAGGCTAAAGGATTAAATGCCTCGCATTTAACAAAAATATTTTGATCTTTTGGCCCTAAGTTATTGACTCTGACAATGGGAGTATTGCCGATGGTTTCTGTTATATCGCCGTATATCATCCTTCTAATTTCTCTTATTGGTTTCTATTTCATTGATTTTAATATCTTTGATTCCTTCTCCTTAGAATATCTTGATCTATGTAAATAATTATTTATTTGGTTTGGATGGATTCTCTTGTTGGATAATTGGTTTCTATGCATGCTTCATCAAAAAATATACTGACCATTGATCCACCATTCCTGTTTAAAACCGGTGAAATATTTAACGATCCGCTTTTCATTGCATACGAAACATACGGCGAGTTGAATGATAAAAAGGACAATGCCATTCTTGTGACTACGGGTTTGTCTCCTTCCGCACATCTGTGCTCAACTTCAGAGGATCAAAGTCCTGGATGGTGGGAGAAAATAGCTGGTGAGGGCAAATACATCGACACTCAAAAATATTTTGTGATCTGCATTAACTCTTTGGGCAGCTGTTACGGTTCTTCGGGTCCTGCAAGCTTTAAACCTGATACAGACGTCAAATATGGACTTTCTTTTCCCGAGGTGACAATCGAAGACATGGCTCAGTCCATGAAGCCNGTCATTGATNAATTGGGCATCAAAACTCTACACTCAATCATCGGACCATCAATGGGTGGCATGACGGCAATGAGCCTAGTGAAGCAATTTCCATCGATCACAAAGAATCTCATTCTGATCTCCACAGCTGCATCCTGCAGNCCATTTTCCATTGCAGTGAGGTCGCTTCAACGTAAGTTGATCACTTCGGATCAGAATTGGGAAGAGGGGAAGTATCAAGATAAAGATCTTCCGCTGAATGGAATGAAACAAGCCAGATATCTAGGAATGGTGACTTATCGATCACCGACAGAATGGAACAATCGATTCGGCAGAAAGAAATCTGAAGCGACTCCCAAACCAGAAGATTTCTCAAGCAATCGATTTCAAATACAGGATTATTTGAAGAGTCGATCGGATGATTTTGTGTCTGATTTTGACCCCAACTCATACCTCTATTTATCGAGGTCCATCGATACGTTTGATTTGATTGAAGAGAATGAGAGCATTGGAGAGATTTTTAAGAGTTTTAATTTGGATCGTGTCTTGATCATGGGTGTGAATGAGGATTATATTTTTCCTTTTGATTGCTTAGAAGAATTATTTGAGGCATTCACAGATGCTTCTAAAGACGTTTCCATCAAGAAATTGCCCTCATTGAGTGGCCATGACTCTTTCTTAGTCGATCATGAGAACTTTGGATCGAGCATTAGGGCATTTTTAGAAGCCTGACTAGAGAAAGAATCCAAGAGCAGAAATTAAAATTATTACTGGAAGCCATTTAAGAAACTTAATGAACATGAGTCTTCTGGTAAATTCCTTTGAGTCATTGACCCAAGGATAAGGCTCTTCTGGCACTGGCACATCCAAGAATGCACAAAGCGGTTCCCACCCATCTTTTGCAGAATGCATAAGAAGTTTCTCTTCAGGGATGCTTCTCTTCACTTCCTCAACATGGTCATTAAAGACTCGCATTGCAAATTCTCTGTCTTCAAACCGGTATGAGAATGGTTCACCAAATACTGTTTTATCGATCATCTTAAAGACTTTATCTGCCCTTGGAAGGATGAATCTAATCCACTTTGGAAAGTGTTGAGACATTTGATAAATGGTCTTTCTTGCACTGTCATACCAAGATCCAGCATCTCTCATTCCGAGAACTACTTTTGCATCTGGATATTTGTTCGAGAGCTCCTGGTAGTATGCAACAGAAGGCCAGTCGACAGCCGAGGAGTAATCTTTGAACACTTCATCCCAATCCACCTTTTCACCCATTGATGCAAGATAGAAATATTCGGCTTGTTCGGGATTTAGCATCACCTCTTTCATGTGATGACAGGGACCAAACCCAAGTTTTTCCAATGCTTCTTTAAGCGAGAGAGTTCCCGTTCTTCCGAAGCCTGCACCGATTACCTTTAAAGTCATAGAGATGATGATATCAAATGATTGAATAACTAAGCATGCTCTATGCGTTTATATTCGATCTTTAATGATTATTTCTTTTTGAACTTGTTTTTATTAAACGATCGCTTACTTTTAGCAGGACCATTTTTTTTATTGCGATCTTTATTGTTTTCTTTTTTCTTAGATGATTTTCTTTTCTTATGCCAATGAGGTTTCTTATTGTCTGATCGCTTTCTTTTTTTGAATCCCTGATAGTTTGATTTCTTGTGCTGATTATTCTTCGGCTTTAGATTGGTTGTATTGAGATGTTGAGTGGTCTCGAAGCCTTCTATGTCTTCTCTCGGAATCCTAAACTTCAATAGACGCTCTATATCACTGAGAAGATTAAACTCCTCCGCACAGACCAACGAAATGGCTTCGCCTTCTTTGCCTGCCCTTGCTGTTCTTCCAATTCGATGAATGTAATCTTCTGCAACCATGGGTAGATTGAAATTAATCACAACCGGAAGCAGATCAATATCGATTCCTCTCGCAGCAACATCCGTTGCAACAAGAACTTGGACTTTACCCTTTTTGAAACCTTCTAGTGCTTTCGATCTTGCTGCTTGCGTCTTATTTCCGTGAATTGTGTCGGACAGAATCCCTTTTTTATTTAGCTGCCTTGTTAATTTATCTGCAGCCCTTTTTGTTTTAATGAAAACCAGAACCTGAAACCAATTATTTTCCTTAATGCTGTGGATCAGCAGTTCTCTTTTTCTGGATTGATCAACAGGGTAGACCGTTTGTTTGACTTTTTCGGCCGTTGAATTCTCAGAGGCCACTTGTATCTTTTTGGGCGAGTTGAGAAGTCTGGAAGCCAGTTTTTGTATCTCCTTTGGAAAAGTGGCTGAAAACAATAAATTTTGCCTTCTTTCGGGCAGTTGCTTGATCACTTTTTCTATGTCTCTCTTGAATCCCATATCAAGCATTCTGTCCGCTTCATCCAAAACAAAAACCTCTACACCTGAGAGATCTATGGTGTTTTGACTTAAATGATCGAGTAGCCTACCCGGCGTGGCGACCACAATATCAACGCCTTTTTTTAGCTTACTTTTTTGAGGCCTCATGCTGACGCCTCCAAATATCTCTATGGTCTTGAACGGCAGTGCAATGCCATAGGTACGAAAACTATTGTTCACTTGAGCTGCCAGTTCTCTGGTAGGTGTCAGAATTAAAGCACGCACTTTTCTTTTCTTTGAATTGAATTTCTGCAAGCGATTGAGAATAGGCAGAGCAAATGCTGCCGTCTTCCCGGTGCCTGTTTGTGCCCCAGCAAGTATATCCATGCCCTTATTAATAAGAGGGATTGCCCTTTCTTGGACCGGTGTTGCTTCTGAATAGCCTTCTTTTTGAATTGTATTCAGCAATTCATCTGAGAGACCAAGATTTTTAAAAGACATTGAATACCCCTTTGAGAGGCTCACAGTGTATAGATTTTTTTAATATATTCCTGTTTATCTTNTCTTAATTCAGCCAAGCACTCCANTCANAACCCACAAGGCNGCGAGAGTCAGCATACTNGCTGCCACTCGNTTNGCATTNACAATNCCTNTNCTNNNGCTCAGTCGACTCGCAAGCCACTGTCCACCCGTTGCATATGCAGTCATCGATATAAACTCAGTCGTGAGCATGATCCCCATCATGATCATGAATTGAGGAACAAGTGATGCATCCATGGAAACAAAACCTGGGAGTAGAGCCATTAAGAAAGCCCAACCTTTGGGATTGCTGACCGCTGTTACATAACCAAGGATTGCAAGTGCCATGGGGTGAGTCTTTTTAAGATCTCTGGATTCAATGGCTTCGGGTGTTTCACGGAAGAGTTGGAAAGCAAGATACAAAAGATAAACACCTCCCACAAATGAGACAATTTTGAAATAGATGGGATCTCGGGACAAAAGCCAACCAAGGCTCCAAAATGTTGCAGTAAAAACGCTTGCAACGCCACTTAATTCTCCCAGCATCATCCAGAGTGTTCGTCTATAGCCAATTGATAGCCCCAGTGTGAATGCCAATGTCATGCATAACCCTGGCGTAAATGAGACCGATGCAATGGTGGGGATAAACAATAAAATTAAATCTGGCGACACAGATATTTCCTTATAATTTAGAAAATATTATTTTCTCTTTGAAGCTCTCTTATGTAGCTAATGATGTTTTTAACTTCATCTCTGGTCACGTTTTCAACGGCAGGCATATTCCCAAACATCCAATGATGTCCTCTCACTCCCATTTCTACTGCTCGATAAAATGTCATGTCATTGTGATGACTGGACTCATATATTTTGTGCACGAGGGGTGGGCCTATCTTTTTTCTTCCAACCGCATTTTTTCCATGGCACTCAATGCAATTTAATTCAAAGATCTTCTTTCCTAGGATTGCTTCATTGGAAAAAGATTCGGGTATCTTTATTCTCACAATTGCATCATCAAACATGATGCTTTTTCTCTTATTATCTTCTGCCCAACCATTAAAGCTGAACAACAGTGCTGATATGAGGATGAGTTTTTTCACTGAATGGAATCCCAAAATTTTTTGTTAAGACCTTTTGCTTTAATAAGCTGAATCAGTATTTTTGGGGATGATCTAAGGCTATATATGAGAATTAAGGCAGCGAATAGTCCAATTATGCCCTCATTTACAAGCATAGTTACAAGTGCCAAAACATTACCTCTAATAGTTGATGAGATGAAAAGACCAATAATAATCATGCCAACTGCTATAGCTGTTAGAACTCTTATAGCTTTTATCACAGTATTTATTATTTCCATCATTTTATTTTTTGGATAAGTACGCCTCTTTTTGTTACCAAATATATTGCAAAACTTCCAAGCCAATGGCCACCTTCATAGAATTCACTATTAACACCAATCAGTCCTGATTCTTGGTGCTCTGCTGCAGCTGCACTCAGTGCTTTAATCCTTAAATCTTTTGGGGGCAGGCCACTTGCAATGCCTTCAAGCATCCAAGCTCTACTCAAGTTCAAACCATCAATGTGTGCAAGTTTAGGATCCGATCTATCACTCACTATGGCTGGTTCTAGCCAAGTAGTATTTGAATTGGGAATATCAAGGAAATCATTCAGCCAAACTGCAAACTCAGAGGGGCTCATCACTCTTCTCATCAAGTCTGCTTCAGCCAAGCACGGTGAGAGAAAGTCAGCTCCAGATGGTTCATAATGAATGGGACATTTTTTATCGTCAGAGTAAAATTCCAGGATTCTATTTCTGATTAATGATTCAACCTCTCTATTGTTTGTTGTTCTCGCCCAATCAAGCATGAGCCCAAGTGCAAATGCTGTTTGTGCATGCTGACCGCTTCTGACGGGATACGTTAATTTGGGGAGCCACTCCACAACTCTGNTGANNAGTATTTCTTCCAGAGGTCTTATATTNTCTCTCCATTCTNTNGCCNAANNNTNATCCCAATCATCAAGTTCAGCAGCCAGTTGAAGCAGCCATGCGATGCCATAGGGCCNCTCAAAGGCTTTTCTGCCCTTGCCCGATACATAGATGCTTTCTTGCAGCAAATTTTTTTCAGATAAACTGATTTCCAGTGCCGCGATGGCCTTAGGAGCAAGCTCACTATCTGGGTAGAGCTTTGCAAGCCTCGTCAATAGCCAGTGACCATGAACAGAGGAATGCCAGTCGTAACAACCATAAAATGCAGGCGTGAGTTCTCTCGGTGGCATGACATCCTTATCGCTTTGCATGGTATGTGAAATTTTATTTGGATATTCTTTATGGACACAGTCCAATGCAAGCTTGGCAAAGTTTTCAGAATTGATTTTTTGATCGCTGGCATGGGTTATATCCATAATGAAAAGTGAAAAACAAAAAAATATAAATAATCTAATCATTCTGAAAAGGATCTCGATCATGCTGTTTAAGGTCATCCGTGATTTCGTGCCAAGGAGCTTTGGAATCGACATGGATGTGGTGAGCCAAAGGCAACTCTGGGTCACCGTTTATTGAACCCATTGCAACGTAGTAACTATCTGGATCTTTGTCATCGATAAACATGATATTGGAGCCACAGTTTTGACAAAATATTCGTTGACCATCTTTCGATGAGGTATAGGATTTAATGCTGTCTTCTCCCGAACTGAATTCAAAGCAAGATCGTTTTACCTCTATAAAGCTAGCAAATGCTGCACCGTGGGAGCGTCTGCATTGCGAGCAATGACAATGTGAAAAATATTTAATTTCTTGNTTGATTTCAAATGAGATTTTTTTGCACTCACAGCGCCCTTCAAGTTTAGTCATTTTCTTGGAGGTGAGGATTGCCCTGATCGATGAGCTTATCTCCAGTCTCAATGCCAAGGAGGAATCTTCCGGTTGGAGTGGTTGCATTCTCCCAGTGCACGCCGCCATGCATTGACATTGTTCTGAGGTCTCTAAAATGCCTCTGCGTTGAATTTCTTCCTGTTTGGGAGGACACTC
The DNA here is from genome assembly GCA_002691305.1 of Gammaproteobacteria bacterium. GTDB lineage: Bacteria > Pseudomonadota > Gammaproteobacteria > Steroidobacterales > UBA11654 > CACPJA01. The sequence continues at coordinate 16,544 of NZHF01000054.1, forward strand.
CCATCATTCCGGCAAGCCGGTTTCCAGCTGACATGCATAGTTTTGAAGCCATCGATGTCTCTCTTCTTACCTTCAGTCGATCGCTTCCAGTGACGGTTTCATCATTGGAACCCTTTTCGTGAAGAAAATCGCATAATTGGTCAATAATCATGTCTGCAATCCTAAGTTCTTCATAGGATTCACCAATTTTTTGCTGCACCGACTCTTGTTCCGATACCTTCTCACCGAGCATTGCACCGAATCTGGATCTGGTTTGTTCGAGATATTCATTCACCAAACCGTGTGTTGTTCCCAGTGTTGGTCCGGAGAGTAGGGTATTGAAGTACATGCCCATCTCTACACGATAGATATAGCTTTCATGAAGCGCCGATCCCGGTGGATTCTTGCCGCCCATTTCCATTGATTTGATGGTTCTATGTTCTGGCACGAATGCATCGACGACTTTGATGTCCTTGCTCCCGGTGCCTTTTAACCCTTCTGCTTGCCAGGTATCAATGATTTCATATTGATCGGGCATGATGAGCGCCATTCTGTAATCCAATGCCGTTCCAGATTTAGAATGAGCATTTTTAAATTGGCCCGCCACAATGGATGCATCCGAATGATCAACTCCGCTCGCGAATTTCCAAAGCCCATTGAGAATAAAGCCGCCCTCTGTTTCTTTCATTTCCCCGCCGCCAGCAAATGCGGTTGCGATGACTGCATCGGGACAACCTGGCCAAAATTCCTCCTGAGCTTCAGCAGGAAATCTCCCAAAGTTCCAGGAATGAGACATGACCACTGAGGACATCCAGGAGGTCGATGCACATCCCTTACCAAGTTCCCTCGCAACGTCAACCTGCGTTCCCCAATCCATCTCATAGCCTCCATATCTTTTTGGAGTAAAGATCTTATGGATTCCCGCTTCTTTCAGTGCCTTGACATTTTCCTCAGGCATTTCTCTCAGATCCTCGGCTTCTTGAGCTCTTTCTTTTAGCTCTGGAATCAGATCTCTCGCGAGCTGAGTGATCTCATCTCGAGTTGGGACATAACTTGGAGCTTTATTCTCTGCTAGCGCCATCTTTATTAGTCAGCTAATTCTATTGTGACTTTGCCATTCTCGTCCATGTCAGAAATCTTGAACTCTACACCGATTGCTTTTCCGTAGCCTTCGTATCTGGGTCTCCACCANTTATCAAGCAGTTCCTCCTCAGTCAGATCAAATTGACCCAACCGAGTCGCAGCAGCNAAGACTTTTTTAAATGGAAATGTAAATGTTCTCTTGCCGGGCTCTATTTTTGCATCCAGACACATTTGAAAGAAACAGCCTGTTCTTTCATACATCATCACGAGAGCCAGTTCTTTATTGCCNGTTTTATCGATCATATTTTTTGTGCGTTCCAATAAGGGCTGCATCGTATCTCTGTCATGCTGAATATATTTTTCAAGCATGTCATTGTCCTTTGCAAATTGAACAGCATTAAGATGTGCTTTCAAGAGCGCATCATTCATGTCGTGCGGATATGGGATTTGAATCTGCATGGTTCTTACCAGAACTTGCATGGATTCAGCCACATCGGCTTCTCGACCCTCCATTCCTGTCGGAGGCGCAAGCACCTCTGGTGTCATCATTTCTACCGGCGGTCCGCCCATAGGTTTAGCATCTTTTTTAGGCTTATTACTTCCTTGCATCATTGCCATTGTTAGCTCCTCTTTAAAATTTTATTTATTTAATATACATCAAGGTTGATGCTTATTTTAAGAATCCTTTACCTTATAATAGTCATATTCTAATATTGATTACGGTCTTAAGTTAGAATCACAACACGATTTANGGAGTTCAATGTGTATATAAATTTTTGGTATCCAGTAATTTTGGGTGAAGAGCTAAAAGAAGAGCCAGTTAAAGTCAGAATGCTGGGACAAAATTTCGTTGTATTTAGNGATTCAGAGGGGAATCCAAATACATTGCATGATGTGTGCATACATCGTGGAGCTTCTCTTTCAGAAGGCTCGGTTAAAAAGGANTGCATTCAATGTCCTTACCATGGATGGCAATTTGATGGCGGGGGCATATGCCAGAAGATTCCTTCTCTAGGCAAAGATGCAAAAATACCCAAGCGTGCAAGAATTGACGCCTATCCCACAGAAGAGAAGTACGGAATTGTTTTCGCATTTTTGGGCGACCTTCCAGAAAAGCAGAGACCTCCGATCATGCCGATTGAAGAACTGGAAGACGATGAAGGCTGGAGACCAAACTACTTAACGTACGAAGCAAAAATCAATTATGAGCGTTCTATAGAGAACGGTCTTGATGCTGCACACAATGAGTTTGTCCATCCTACGCATGGCCATGAAGGCGAGGACGATGATTACAAAGTCAATGATCTCA
>NZHF01000055.1 GCA_002691305.1 Gammaproteobacteria bacterium
CTGTTGCGTTCGCATGTTGTCGAACCGGAAGCAATGGATTCTTGAATTGGACCAAGTGAATTCTTCCCACTTCAACCTGAGGTGTGGTCAATAGTACTTGTTTTTCAATTTGATCATCATCAAGTCCCCAAAGCTTTGATAGATCTGAGTCTGCTCCGTTTCTTTCAGAGACAACGTCAAGACCGAAATGGTCTATCCACATATCAGTTGCTTTATCGATGCTTCTTACCCCGACGACGATGTTGTCAATGGATCTTGCCATGCTCAATTTCTACCAATTAATATCTTCGCCGTTGTATCTGACGAAGGTGCCTGAAGATTCGGTATCTAAATCGTTTATTTGTTTTAGCATGCCTTCGATGCTTTCTTGTGGCTCAAGATTGGCTCCGCCACCATTCATTCTTGTTTTTACATAGCCTGGACACATTGCCAGCACTTTTATTTCTTCATCTTTCAGAATATCAGCCAACAAGGCAACGGATTTATTGAGTGCGGTTTTACTGGTGGCATACGCAAAAGCTTTTTGGTGATCATCAGCAATTGAGCCGACCACACTTGAGATAAATATCATTTTTTTATCTTGACCTTTTTTGATTTGTTCTAGAAATGTTTCAGCCATTTTAACCGGCCCAAAAAGGTTTGTTTTGAAAACATCAGACCAAACATCGTAGTCAATTGTTCCAAAATGTTGTTTATAGGTATTTTCAAAGTAGGGCAGTGGCCCAATGGTGCCTGCATTATTAATCATGACGTCTATAGCAACATCTTCTAGGCGATCATTCAGTTCTATAATTGAGTCATGATTATTAATGTCCAATTTCACTACAATCAAATTTTCTTGATATTTTTCAGACAATAATTGCAATTCATCAATATCATCTATGTTTCTGCATGCTGCATAGACAATATGATCTTGGTTTAAAATCTGTTTGGTAAATTCCAGTCCCAGACCTCTGTTTGCACCCGTGACTAAGTATTTTTTTTGATCACTCATAGAGTTTCCTTTTAATTTAAGATTTGATTAAGAAGAGATACTTTTCTCTCGTAATTCTCACAATATGTGATCGATCAGTCAAAGAAAAATATAGATTATTTGCGGAGAAATACTTTAAGTGAATCAGTTTTATATTTTTCCTATATATCAATTTATAATTTCAATACATCGATTAAGTAAATATTTTAAGTAAATGAAAAATATATAAAATCCAACACAACCCTGAACCATGAATATATTAAAATGATTTTCTCTAAATGACCTTCATACTAATTTTACTTGACTGAAAAAAACATTCTGATTTATATTTCAATCGTTGAGGAAATTTGCAGCAAGTAGCTAAACAGTTCCATAACAATAAATCACCATAATAGTTTTCATAATGCGCTCCAGCACATCTACTTGGGTGATAAAGCAAAAAAATTAACCGTCTATTTTTGTTTTTATGAATAGAGAATTTACGATTATTGGGACTCGCTGCAAATACCTCCCCCCCTTCACAGTATGTAGTTCCAATAATCTTGATAAGATGATTTTATTACTTGATTAATTTTAAGAGGAAATAGAATGAAATTAGTAACAGCAATAATTAAGCCTTTTAAGCTCGATGACGTTCACGAGCGTTTAACGGGTCTTGGTGTTAAAGGCATAACCATTACTGAGGTAAAGGGTATGGGCAGACAAAAAGGTCATACTGAACTCTATAGAGGCGCTGAATATCAGGTCAATTTTCTACCAAAAATAAAAATGGAGATCATTGTTTCTGAAGAAATGGCTGAAAGAGTGATTGAAACGATTGCTGAAAATGCATCGACGGGAAATATCGGTGACGGGAAAATATTTGTAACAGATCTTGAGGAAGTAATCCGCATTAGGACTGGCGAAACTGGTAATGATGCAATCTAACTATTTTAATTTAATGAGATGAAGATGATCAAAGAGAGCAGAATAAATAAGAAACATATTTTCAATCTATTGTTAACCTTATTCATATTTTTAAGCCCAAAAAATGCATTGGCAAATGAACTTAATTCGGGTGATACGGCATGGATCTTAACGTCAACAGCCCTGGTTTTATTCATGACTTTGCCAGGGTTAGCACTGTTTTATGGCGGATTGGTTCGAGTAAAAAATATTCTATCAGTCCTGATCCAATGCTTTGTGATCGCCTGTATTGTTTCAGTTATTTGGGTCATCTATGGGTACAGTCTTGCCTTTAAGGGCTCGGGACTTTACATCGGTGACTTCAGTTCAGTTTTTCTCAATGGAATAAGCAGAAACAGTCTATCGGGAAGTATTCCAGAGACACTTTTTGTCATGTTTCAGATGACATTTGCAATCATTACTCCTGCCTTAGTGATTGGTGCTTTTGTAGAGCGGATCAAATTTTCAGCGGTTTGTTTGTTTACCGTATTTTGGGTAACGCTTGTTTATCTTCCTGCCTGCCACATGGTTTGGGGAGGAGGGTATCTTGGATCAATTGGTGTGATCGATTTTGCAGGCGGTCTTGTTGTTCATGTTACCTGTGGAGTAGCAGCCCTTGTCTCCGCGATTATGATTGGTCCTAGAAAAGGCTTTCCTCACACACCACTGCCTCCTCACAATAGATCAATGGTCGTCATTGGTGCTGCTATGCTTTGGGTTGGTTGGTTTGGGTTTAATGCAGGAAGTGCAGTCGCTGCAAACGGGGATGCTGCCATGGCAATGCTTGTCACACACATAAGTGCAGCTGTTGCTGCACTGGTTTGGATGTCGGTCGAATGGATAAAACAGGGAAAGCCGACTGTTGTTGGAATTGCAACAGGTATGGTTGCTGGACTTGCGACCATCACGCCCGCAGCCGGCACCGTTGGACCAGAAGGTGCTCTACTGATTGGTTTACTCGCTGGGATAGTTTGTTTTTATGCTACTCAACTCATTAAATCCGTACTCAAGATTGATGATTCTTTAGATGTATTTCCTGTGCATGGAGTGGGCGGTATGCTCGGTATCATNATGTTGAGTATTGTAGGAAANCCAGANGGATTTCTNGGTNCAGGTGCATCCGGCATCTCAGAATCAGGGGCTCTTAATCAGCTGATGATTCAANTGTTAGGAATCGCGCTTATATTNNTATGGACTGCAGTTCTTACCTGGATCATCCTTAAAATAATCTCCTATATCACTGGTTTGAGAGTTGATGACGAAACTGAATCTCAGGGCCTTGATTTAATGAGCCATGGNGAAAGAGGATACAATATGGAGTAAGACCAAACTCCATCATCATTTTCTGTGCCTAATAATTATGTGAGATTGCCACCGTGGTTAGATTAGTGTTAGGTTATCTAACAAAATCATAAATGGGATTCAATTTTGATCGTTAAACAGACTACTATCTCAGAGGTGGCTGAAAAGGCTGGAGTGTCAACNAAGACAGTTTCTCGTGTCATCAANAATGAAGAGGGTGTNAGAGANTCAACAGCNAAAAAAGTAAAAAAGGCAATCGAGGTCTTGAATTACAANCCAAATGTCTTCGCCCAAAGTTTAGCAGGAGGGCGGACAAGAATAATCGGTCTTATCTACGATAACCCAAATCCAGTCTATATCAGTGAAATCATGGACGGGGTTTTGAATTACTGCCATAAAATGGAGTATGCGGTCATCATTCACCCATGCAAATTTGAAAAAAGAGATCTGACAACCGTGATGCAGAACTTAATTGAAAAAACTCGTATGAAAGGAATGATTCTGACACCGCCCTTGTCAGACTCTAAAGAGTTATTGAGAATGGTATCTAAAACCAGAATGCCATATACGCTNATTTCACCTGGNAGTGAAAAAATCAGATCAGACTCTATTATCACTAATGATTATGAATCCTCGAAAGAAATGGTTGATCATATTATCTCAAATGGGCACAAGAGGATTGCACTTATAAAGGGTCACCCAGGCCATATGGCACTTAAAAAGAGAACTCAGGGGTATCTCGATGCACTTAAGAATTCAAAGATTAAAGTGGATCAAAGTCTGATATTTCAGGGTTACAACTCTTTCGAGTCTGGCATGAACTGTGGAAAAGAGATTATGAAAATGAGGAAGAAGCCTAGCGCAATATTTGCTGCAAATGATGAAATGGCCAGTGGTGTCATGAAAGTAATTATGGATAGCGGATACGAAGTCCCTAAAGATTTTTCCATTGCAGGATTCGACGATACACCGGTATCACAAATGCTAAGTCCACCTCTTAGCACTATCCGACAACCGCTTGAAAAAATGGGTGAACTTTCAGCAAAGAAGCTGATAGCCCAGCTCGAAGGCCTGGATTTCTTTGAAAACCAAAAACCAAAGTCACGACTCATCATCAGAGATTCTATTTCTCAGTTATGAAAAAGTTTTTTAATACTTAAATAATGACAGCGCTGTCATATTTGTATAATTTATGATATAAATCTCGAAATTCAAAAAAAAATTAGACAGTTTTGTCTCTTTAACCCAGGAGGGGGGAATGAAGAAAATAATCCTAATGACTCTGTGCTTATTGCCTTTGAGCGTTTTAAATGCTCAAGAAGATGAGACAAATGAAGAGTCTGAAATCTATCTTGAAGAAGTTACTGTTACCGGCATCAAATCAAGTCTTATGAATGCCATCGATATCAAAAGAAGCAATGTCGGTGTCATGGAAGCAATTACTGCTGAGGACTTTGGAAAATTCCCTGATGGTAATTTGGCAGAATCACTTGCTAGAGTTGTTGGAATTGGTATCGACAGAAGCAACGTCGAAGGAGAAAGGGTTGCAGTAAGAGGATTTGGACCAGAATTTAACTTGGTCACGCTCAATGGAAGGCAAATGCCAACCGTTCCTGGCCAATGGGGAGGCGGTCGTTCTTTTAACTTTGGAGACATTGCTTCACCCGGTATTGCGGCTGTCGAGGTTTATAAAGCAACCAATAACGCGCTTCCATCTGGGGGAATCGGATCAACCATAAATATGGTTACTACCAAACCTCTCAGTGTTAACGGAACAATAAGATCTATCAGTGTGGGTTATGTCAATGACACTACTGCGGTAGATTCAGGCAATCCTCTTGAAATGTCTGCACTGTATGCGACAAATAAAGACAATTGGGGCTTTTCTTTTTCAGGTTCATACCAAGAAAGAGAAAATAGAGAAGAAGGAACCCGAGAGAGTAATTGGCTTATTCCTCAATTAATGGCTGAATCAGAAGGCTACTTTAGGGTCACACCGGATCTTCCTGGTATTACAAATAATAATCAGAGAGCAGACGGCTTAACCTTCTACCAGGAACCAACTGCATATCAAATCAAAAACAACGACAGAACCAGAAAGAATGCTCAGGCAACACTTCAAGTCAAATTGAGTGATAGAGTCACCTCTACATTGGATGTGACTTATTCTGGTGTTGAGTTTAAATCTGTTGGGCAGATGTTTGGTTCATGGTTAGGCGGTTGGGATACTCAATCTGCAACGATCAATGAAAGAGGTGTTTACACTGATCTAGTGGTTGCCAATAGGGCATATGATCATCAGCTAATTTGGGGTGATACAGACGGTGATAATATGTCAGTGGGTCTCAATGTTGAGTTTGAGGTCAATGATTCACTCATGCTTGCGTTTGATTATCATGATTCTTCAGCCGAAAGAAGTGGAACTGAATTGCCTAATGAGATGGGTTTTACTACAGATATTCAAGGAACAGTTACGCATACAAATGGCGGGCTAGGCGGCATCTCAACTTTTGCATATGATACAGAGTTTACAGCGGCAAACTATTTAGCAACAAACCTGCTTTTCAGAGATGCAGAAAAAGAAAATGAGATCGAACAATTCAGAATCACTGGTTCATGGGTTAACCCTAATTTCTCAAAAATAAAGTCAATTGATTTTGGTTTTTCTAGTTTAGACAACGTATTCACAGATACGAGAAATGAGAATACATATGCTGCGATTAATCCAACTGCGGCAGGGTTTGATGATTCTATATTTACTCGTCGCTCCATGACGGGTTTTATGGATTCATTTAGTACCAATTTTGGGACGGATTACTACTTCGAAATTAATACCGATGCAGCTGTTGCCGCTTTTATAGCAAATGCAGGAACATTTGATGCAGGAGGAGTAGATACCCGGGAAACAGTCACTGAAAACATGGAAACTGCATTTATTCAACTCAATATCGAGAGTGAAATTAAAACCATGCCTTTGAATATTATTCTAGGGATGCGTTATGAGGACGTTGAAACAACATCGACCAGTATTTATGGATCACCAGAGGTTTTAAGATGGGACATGATCAGCGGTCTTCAGGTTATTACCGGAGAATCAGGTGATATACCAAGAAATGGGAAGCACGACGTAATCTTACCAAGTATCTCAATGGCTTTGGGCTTGGATGAGAATCGAATTGTACGATTTTCATATGGTAAATCGATGGCTAGACCAAGTCTTCAAGACCTGAAATCACTCTATACATTTGGCAATACTAGCTTTCTTCAAGCCACTGCATTTGGTGGCAATCCAGATCTAGATCCATTGTTATCAACAAACATTGATTTTAGTTTTGAAAATTACTATGCCGAAGGCAGTTACTTTGCAGTCAATATATTCAGAAAGGAAATTAAGGACTTTATAGGAACTCGTCAAACACAAGGCAATATTGCTGGTTTGACCGATCCAACACAATCTGCCAATGGTCAGTATGCCATTCAGTGTGTAACCGAATGGGTAGAAGCTGGCCGACCTGATACTGGCTTTCCTGGAGAATGGGGCTCAAATCATTGTGTATCGCAACAAGCATTGTGGGCACAAGGTTGGATGAATCAATTCCAGCACATGGGTTGGGTTGCTCTAGCTATGTCTCGTGGCGTGGATGTTTCAAATGGTTTCCCATATGGTCAATGTGATTACGATGGATGGTGGAGATGTGAGCCCGGTTATGTTGATGGGCAACCCGGAGATCCACAGGCATTGTTTAATATCACAGGACCATACAACAAAGAAAAAGGGCATGTAAATGGATACGAGCTTGCCCTGCAGCATTTCTTTGAGGGTACTCCTTATGGAATGCAGTTCAATGCTACATTCATTAGTGGCGGCGATGTAAAGGTTGACCGAAATGCAATTGGTGAACAATTTATCCTTCCCGGTTTGGGCGATGCGGGTAACTTGTCTTTCTTCTATGAGGACGATGTTCATACGGCAAGAATCGCCCTGAACAGAAGAGGAGAAACCATCGCTGGTTTTGGTAACTATGATCAACCTTTGTATGTCGAAGAAAGAAATCAAGTTGATTTTACTTACCAGTATCGAATGAATGAAAGTACGACAGTATTCTTTGATGCAATGAACATTACTGATGAGCCAACAAGATTATATGCGAGACATAAGGAAATGCTTTTCTTATCGCAAGATCATGGTCCAATTTTCAAACTCGGCTTCAGAAGTAATTTCTAGCTGATACAATACACCGGGAAGCCCCTTTCCCGGTGTATTCATGCAAATATCTAATGTGTATTGACTGATGAAAATCCTTTTTTCCATATTACTGATTGGTCTGATTAACTATTCAGAAGCACTTATTTCTGCTGAAGACATAGAAAAAAGAGTCGATGATTTGATCAATGCCATGACAGTTGAAGAAAAAGTGGCCCAGATGTTCATGGTAGAAATTGGCTCCATTACACCCAAGGAAGTCAGTCGCTATAAGATTGGAGCCATTCTAAATGGTGGTGGCAGCTTTCCATATAAAAAGAAGGACCATGCTGTCAATGATTGGGTAAGGCTTGCAGATGAATATTTCAGTGCTTCAATCACAAAAAATGATGAAATAAATATTCCTATCATTTGGGGAACCGATGCAGTCCATGGACACAATAATCTTAAAGGTGCAACCTTGTTTCCTCATAATATTGGTCTCGGTGCTACTCATAATCCCAAGCTAATCGAGCAAATAGGAAAGGTTACGGCCAAACAAGTTCTTTTGACGGGATTAGACCTCACATTTGCTCCAGCATTATCTGTTCCCAGGGACGATCGATGGGGTAGAACTTATGAAGGATTTTCCGAAGATCCAGCATTGGTTTCTGAGATGGGCACCGCAATGATGAGAGGTATCCAAGGCGATGAGAATAACCTATTTAGTGAAGAACATATTCTTGCTACGGTGAAACATTTTATTGGAGACGGAGGAACTTCTAGAGGAGTTGATAAGGGAAATGCCATTTTGGATGAGGAAAAGCTCATTGCTACTCATGGCATAGCATATGTTGAAGCCATAAAAAATGATGCTCAGATCGTTATGGCTTCATTTAATTCATGGAATGGAATAAAGATGCACGGGCATAAATACCTTCTAACAGAATTACTGAAAAATAAAATGGGCTTTGACGGTTTTGTTGTAGGCGATTATAACGGACACATGGAGGTACCGGGTTGCTCTGTGAGTAATTGTGCAGAATCAATCAATGCCGGTGTCGATATGTTTATGGTTACAGATGCATGGAAAGATCTCTATACAAATACATTGAATCAGGTTAGATCTGGCGAGATTTCAGAAGATAGAGTCAATGATGCTGCTCGAAGGATCCTCAGAGTGAAGGCAAGGGCTGGGGTTTTGGATGTTAAGAAACCAAGTGGCCGAAGATATGCGTCAAAAGAAGGGGTATTGGGATCTAATGAGCATCGATCAATCTCGAGACAAGCCGTGAGAGAATCACTGGTTCTTTTAAAAAACAATCAATCAGTCCTTCCGATTGATCGTTCATCAAATATTTTGGTCTTAGGGAAAGCAGCAAAAGANATCAAATACATGACCGGCGGATGGTCAATGACCTGGCAAGGCAANGAAAATGAAAACTCTGACTTTCCNGGAGCAACGACAATATTAGATGCAATCAAAGAGGAGTTGAATGACTCAAATGCAGTCATCACCTTCGCAGAGGATATCGAGTATGAAAACTCCAAACCCGATGTTGCAATCCTAGTTCTGGCTGAGGATCCATATGCTGAGTATCAGGGTACNCTTCAGAATTTAATCTTCAATTCAACTGAGAACCATTTGGAATGGTTAAGAATGCTCAAGAGTGATGAAATACCAGTGGTCACAATTTTTCTCTCTGGAAGACCGATGTGGATGAATAGAGAAATTAATTTTTCAGATGCATTCATAGCCGCTTGGCTGCCAGGGACTGAAGGNAATGGGATAACAGATCTTATATTTATGAATGATGAAAAATATGACTTCACCGGAAGGTTGTCATTCTCTTGGCCAAAAAGACCCGATCANTCAACTCTAAATTTTGATGAAAAACCCTATGATCCCTTATTTCCAATTGGTTATGGCTTGAGTTATCAGGATCAGAAATTAATTGGAAAGCTTGATGAAGAATTTACCATNTCTGAGGACAGTGATTTTAATGCTCCAATNTTGAATGGATGGCCTCGAAACCCACTGGAGATCTCTTTTGGTCATCAAAATCTGAGCTCAAGGATGAACTCAAAGTTTAGCGAGCTAAATGATGGATCTGTCTCTGTAGAAATGATTAACCGATTTGTCCAAGAGGATGCATATAAAATCATGTTCTCTGGTGAAAATAACTCTTTTTGGGAGCTTTCAACTACTAATTTTATGGATTGGTCTGAAGANGCNAGTCAATCAGGTGTTTTATCAATAGATATTAGGATTCTTGAAGCTGACAACATGAACCCATTGGTANTTTCATCAATTTGTGGCGATGACTGCGGTTCATCCTTTCTTATAGATAACAAGATGGAGCGAAACCAATGGTTAGGTATTGGAGTTGACCTTTCATGCATGAGCAAAGATGGCCTTAACTTAAGTGAAATAANAGATCCACTGCAAATAAGTTCCAAAGGTAGCTGGAAGTTCGAAATAGGGGAAGTAAAGCTGATTGGCGGAACAGGCGGGACCTCTATAATGATTTGTCCAGGCAGTTAATATGGATAGAGAAAATATATGAAATTTACAACATTAGATATCGCAATCGTAGTTGCATACTGTATCGGGATCATTTGTATCGCTACATGGGTTTCTCGAGAAAAAAGCAATCATANGAAGACTGCTGAAGANTATTNCTTAGCAAGCAGGTCTCTNCCGTGGTGGGCCATAGGCGCCTCATTGATTGCAGCTAATATTTCAGCTGAACAAATTATCGCTATGTCAGGAGATGGTTATGTCATTGGACTTGCCATTGCAACTTATGAGTGGACCGCAGCAATAGCACTTATTGTTATGGCTAAGTATTTCTTACCAATCTTTTTAAGAGAAAAGATTTATACAATGCCTCAATTTTTAGAGAAACGATTCGACTCAAGAGTAAAAGTNGTTCTCGCTCTTTTTTGGTTAGCCGTCTATGTGTTTGTTAATTTAACATCAATATTATATCTGGGTGCTACAGCACTTAATGCACTTGCCGAGATTGATATGTTTCATGGAATGATATTCCTTGCTCTTTTATCGGTTGCTTACTCTCTCTATGGCGGTCTTAAAGCAGTTGCTTACACAGACATCATTCAGGTTGTTTTATTNGTTTTTGGAGGTCTAGCAGTTAGTTATATTGCNCTCAATGAGATTTCAGGTGGAACAGGCGTGATATCTGGATTTGTAACATTATGGAGTGAGATACCCGATAAATTTGATATGATTTTTGAAGAAGGGCATCCATTTTATGACAAGCTTCCAGGCTTATCCGTACTGATTGGTGGTTTATGGATTGCTCACTTTGGATATTGGGGGTTTAATCAATACATCACTCAGAGAGCATTCGCTGCAAAGAGCTTAGATGAGGCTCAAAAAGGAATAATATTTGCCGCGTTCCTNAAACTATTGATGCCAGCAGTTGTTGTTCTTCCTGGCCTAGCAGCAGCATTCCTTCGACCCAATATAGATAATTCAGCTTCCGTTTATCCAACCATGATGGAATTATTGCCCGCTGGATTATTTGGACTCACTGTAGCTGCCTTGATTGCAGCGATTGTTTCATCACTCAGTTCAATGATTAACAGCATCAGTACGATTTTTACGATGGATATCTATAGAAGCTTCAAACGAAAGGATGACATAAATGATTATGCGCTGGTAAATATAGGGAGAATGACTAGTCTCGCAGCACTGATTATAGCGGTTATTGTTTCTAGACCATTGCTAGAGAGCTTTGATTCGGCATTCCAGTTTATTCAGGAGTTTACTTTGTTTTTTACACCAGGGATTGTTGTTATCTTTTTATTGGCGCTTTTCTCNAGAAAGGCAACCACTATGTCTGTTTTATTTGCAGCAATTATGTCACTCGTTTTGTCACTTTTTATTTGGTATTTCTACCCTTCCATTCCATTTATTGATCGAGCAGGAATTGTTTTCATATGCTCAGGTTTAATGGCTTATATCATTGCTTACTTGCAAGGCTATAAAGACAATGAGAGGGCGACAAATCTAAGCGATGTTTCTTTCTCAACATCTACATTTTTCAATATCTCATCAATGGTTATCGTTATTATTCTAGGAATCTTCTATGCAACATGGTGGTAAAAGAATATTAGTCATTGATCTGGGTGGCACCAATCTAAGAGCAGCATTTGCTGATCCCTCTGCAAATGAACTNTTTGATNTACAGAAAATAAAGCTCGANTGCATTGATGAGTTTTATAACATTGTTGATGAGCTTATAAAGAAATATCCTGGGACAGAAGATCTAGTCGTATCTGTAGCTGGACCAAAGAATGGTAATTCAATCACAATGACCAATAGGAACTGGAAAATTGTTTCTTCAGATGTTCAAGAAAGATATGGTTTGAGAAGTTGTCATTTATTGAATGATTGGGAGGCGATCGCTTATTCTCTATCAAGTCTCAAAGAGGATGATCTTCGTATTCTCAAAAAAGGTCAATTTGTAGGATTGAANGACATACCTAAGTTTGTGATAGGGCCAGGGACAGGTTTNGGCGCTGCATTGTATTCNAGGGTTAGGAATATCGAACATGTTAACCCAACTGAGCTNGGTAATACTCAAACCTCTGTAAATCATTATCTGAAAATATTCGGTATCGAAGATTCATCAAGCTTTGAAATCTTAGAGGATGTTNTATCAGGTCCCGGNATCAGNAAGGTATCAGAGATATTCCTAAATGAGTCCCTGACTCCAGAAGAGATATTAGTCAGAGCAAAAGAGGGTGANANTGTCTGCACGGATCTCATCCAAAAATACATNCAATGTTTTGCNGTTNTATCNTCAGAANCNGCCCTTTCTTATAATTGTCATGGGGGTATTTTTCTCGTTGGCTCTTTTATGAGAGGCCTAGAGAGTTTTATCAATGACNAAATTTTTGCTAAGCAATTCATAGGAAAAAGGAAGCANATCCATGCCGATTTNTTAAATGGAATCCCCGTATTCCTAGTAAAAAGAGAGTCGACACCATTGTATGGAAACTTGAATTACTTCAAATCCACTATAGAATCTTAGTTGTCNTAAGTNATAAAAAAAGGCTTCAAGCTATGAAAGAAATTGATATTAAAAAAACCTGCAAAATTTTAGATAACATCATGAAGTATGAATTGGCAGGNGTCGTTAGATACACTCACTCATCGATGATGGTCAGCGGTCCTTACCGTATTCCCATTGTTGAGTTTCTTCAAGCTCAAGCAAATGAATCATTGGTNCATGCTCAGGAAGCAGGAGAATTACTNAGTGGTTTAGAAGGGCATCCCAGTCAAAAGATTGCTGANATTGAGGAAACTCATCAGCACTCGATAAAAGACATTCTCGAAGAAAGTCTTGAGCATGAATTACATGCTNTGAGTTTNTACAATGATTTACTGAGAGAAGTTGAGAATAAGTCTGTCTTCATAGAGGAATTTGCAAGGAACAAAATCGGNCAAGAAGAGCAACACTCTTTGGAATTGAAGAAAATGCTTAAGGATTATTCTTAATACTGCAATCCTATTTCTTCTCTTTCATTCTTTTTAGGAAGTTTACNAAAGCAAATATCGGGCCAAAAGCCCAGAAGAAAAAGAATCCGCCGCGCTCCATTATTTCCAGTAGCCTGTTGTATTTCATTGCTCTTTAAAAAAAACCGATTCAACTATGAATCGGTTTTTTTCATACTTCTTTTTATTAATCAGAAGTTATATTTATAAGACACTCTCCAGAGTCTAGGTAGATCTTGGAATTGTGTAATGAATCCGAGTGCAGCAAAATCTAAAGTTGAGTGGGACTCGGTTTCATCGGAGCAGTTTGTGCATCCTGCTATGACTCTCCAATCGCCATCTAGAGGCGTATAAGTCATCGTGAGATCAATCTTACTTACAGAAGGTCTTAGACCAGCTGGAGTATTGTTTTGATTGTTGAAGTACTCGTCTTCACGATTAATCACTCCGGTAAAATTCAACTCACCATTTTCTAAAGAATGATCATAAATAATGCCTAACCTGTATGAAAAGTCGGGTGTTCTTTTTAGATCTTTATTTGCAATTCCTTCAGCACCTGGACGAAGTTCTGTATAGCCACCATCTAATGTTGCAAAGTTCGCAAACACGGTTAGGTTATCATTTGCTGCATAGAGCATTTCACCCTCAAATCCATCGACTTCAGCATCGGCCTTATTGGAATAAACAAATGCCCCTGTGTCTTGATCAATCGCTGTAATTTGGAGATCAGTGTAGTCGGCATTAAAGTAAGTTAGATTAAGTCTGAGTGCATCATCCATCCACTCACTTTTAACACCAAACTCAATGTTGTCTACAAACTCTGGTCTAAGATCAACAAAGTCAGCTGCAGCGGTCACCCTAGAGGCCCAACCTCCACCTTTGAAGCTATCACCCATACTGGCGTAGTACATCACATTATCGTTGGGCTGATAATCGACAACAATTCGGCTTGTGAATTCATTAACCTCGATTGTGGTTAGCGTTCCAAGTGCTTCAACTGTTGCATTATCAAATGGAGCGCCGATTGCGGCTGTCGACAGCCAAGCACTTCTGTCCATGAAGTTAGCTTTTGTTCGGGCTTCCCATGGCACACCATTGGTATCAATGAATTGTTCTACATCAACAGATCTGTCGTCATCTGTATAACGACCTCCAATTGTTAGTCCCCAACCATCTCCAAGATCAAAATCAAAATCAGCATAAATTGCAGTCGCGTCTGTGGTATTTGTCATGTCACGCATAAATGTTCCTGCAACAGCGCCACCAAATAGAAAGAGTGCATCACCAAAGAGCACATGACTCTTCTCGTAATAATGTGATACTCCAGCTGCCCATTGAACATCCCCACCTGATCCAGTGAAGTTCATCTCATAACTTTTTTGCTCATGATTACTGAGATTTGGAATTGAATATGCAGGCACAACTTGATCGGAGTAATCATTATTAAAACTGTGCGTTAAGTCATGATCTGAGAGGATGATNTCCATTTGCGTATCATTTTGAAGATCAACCGTCGCCTTCATACTNTATGCAGTAAAATCCGTTTCTGCCCAAGTGTTTTCTAACCCGCTTTCGACTTTATAAATGTCATCACTACAGCAGGCACTCAGTTTATTTGCACCNACAATTCCACCAGTATTATCCTCTGCTTGTTCTACAGTGAATAAAATTTCTGATCGATCATTTGGTAGAAATAAGAATTGAGCTCGTGCACCGGTCGCATCTCTTTTCCATTGATCTCGATTCAGGGTCACATTTTCGAGAAACCCTTCCCCTTGATCGATAGTGTATGCAGTCAATTTTGCATATAAGTTGTCTGAAATTGGGAAATTAAGTTTTGCAGATGCTTCGATGGTTTCGTAATCACCGTATGCAATATCAACCCATCCCTCTGTTTCTTCAGTGGGTTTCTTTGTGATGATGCGAACTGCACCTCCAGTGGTATTCCTTCCATAGAGAGTACCTTGTGGTCCTTTCAAAACTTCAACGCTTTCTAGATCATAAAGTCTCGAATTGTTTGCAATTTGCCTAGACATGAAAACGCCATCCACAAAAGTGCCTACAGCTGGGTCCATTGTTGAGACNGACTCATCTTGCCCAATGCCTCTTATAAAATAGGCAGCAGCNTGNGGCAGNCCAACATTATTGACCCCAGTCATCCCAGGTATATTCTTTACTAGATCAATTGTGTTACTGATATTCAGTTTTTCGATGTCTTCACCTGAAAATGCAACGATTGAAATAGGAACCTCTTGCAATGATTCNCTTCTTTTTTGAGCTGTAACAACAATTTCCTCTAGTTCAGCTGCTTGAGTTTGGATTGATAGTGCAATCAAAGGCATCATCAAGATGGCCTTAGATATGATCTTTAGAACTCTTGTATTCATNGAACCCCACTCCTTAATTAAATAGTTTTCTATAAAGAGACTAACAAATAAATGGAGATNCACAAATGGATTAAATAGTTANTTTTCNACCTTGAATTAAGAAGTTGAAATCTTTTTATTTTTATTTAAGTCTAAGATATTGATAATTGTTATATGGAGGGGATTAGACAATTGCGCAGTATAGTNAATGCATTCTTTGTGATTTGTGTTTTATATGCATTATTTCTTGCATTATTTTTTTTCAATAACACATTTATCCCATCCACTGGGTATGCGCCTGCTGTTCTTCTTGATAGGAATAATGAGCCGATATCCTTACGAAAAAAAAATAACCCGATTGTCATTTTATCCGGTTGGGGCACACCAGAAGGCTTCAATAAAGCATACGATGACTATCTCTTTTGGAGAACATCTGGAGGAGAGCGTGTAACATCGCCCAATCAGGCATGCACCCAATGGCATGTTGGTGCTTTCCCATTTCAGGTGGAGATATCAAGGTTGCCTTTTGCTCTCGGTAGAAAAGTAGATGGAATGGAGAGGCTTTGGGATAGTTTAGGCGCCTACAAAATCAGTGATGACGGCGAGACATATATACCGGTGGTTGAAAACAAAGCGGGCGAATTCCCCTATGCTGGAGGAGATGCTCCGATCCTTAATAAAGGAGAAATTGGTGACACAGAGGTGATTGCCATGAAGGACTATTCTTCCTCATCGTCATCGGACACCGGCGGGTTCCCATTGACAAGATATACCCCAGACCCAAGGAATGGAGAAGATTATCTAGAAGGTATATATATCATTAAGCAACCCAACGGAGTGAATGACTTTTATGAAGTCGATAAAGCCTATAAAGCGAGAGTTGCAGGAATGATGGGCTGGGATCTTGAGGCACCGGTATTTTTTAATGAATACGATTCATCAGANACTGTAAAGGACCCTTTTATAGCAGAATGGATTGANNAATACTTTAGTGAAAACATCAAGGTTACCGAGGGCTTCTATTCGAATGTACCCGGTGAAACCAAACACATTAAAGACACAATCGCCCGAGCTGCGAGGAGCGGCTATAAAAATATCATATTAGCAAAACCCATTGCAGATCATAATATTTATGCCAATAACTTCTGGGATCTTAATCTTTCTTTGCAATCATTATGCCGGGCTGGCTTCAATGTTGATGATTACAATATCAACCAAGTCAGGATGTATGGGAGAACACCAGAATATAACCACATCATGCATCAGAATTTAGAGCGTCATTTGGATCTTATAGAACCCGGAAGCGATGTTTCTGTGATTTACACAACGTTTGGATTGCCGTGGCCAGGATCGAACCCTAGGGGCCCCATGTCCAATGCTGCACCATTCATTAACGAAGTGTTTCATGAGAATGCTTATCTTAATTTCTTAAGCTTTAAACGGTACATCGAGCAAAATGAACAAGATCATAATGTTTCGTTTTTTAAGACCGGTGGTTTTGGATCAGAAGATGCAAGAACCAATAATCTTTATTCGTACGCATTATTCAGTGGAAATCAACTAGGGCATAAGGAGGATCCTCTTCGATATACAAATCTCAGAGAGGCGATTGAGGATGCAATTCTTCTTCAGCAAAAGAAAGAGGTAATCATTCAATTATCCCATTGGGGTTACACATATTGGGTTTTAATCATCAACATGAGAGAAGCATTGAATATTCCTCTCAATTCAATTGAAGAGATTCACAAAGGAGAACTGAGCGTGACTTGGTGCGAGAAATACATTGCTCCTGGAGAATACGAACAAGTTTTGCCCATGAATCAACAATGCCCATCTGGATTTACTCGGCTTCAACTGATGGAAGCCTTTGAAGATTATTCAGAGGAGATAGCGATCAATTATGCAAATAGAATTCGTGGTGGCATAGAGA
>NZHF01000056.1 GCA_002691305.1 Gammaproteobacteria bacterium
TCGGTCTTGTTTCAGGCTATTTTTCACAAAAATTGGGCGATCAAACTCAACTCTTCTTTTTTCTCACCCTAGGCTGTCTAGGAGGCTTCACGACATTCTCTGCAATTGCTATGGATTCACAAGTTTTTATTCAAAACGGAGAGTTTTTTAGAATGCTCGCCTATATTGCTTTTCAAGCCATATTGGGGATTGTTCTCTGCATGATTGGTTACAACCTTTTTAAGCAATGAAATGATTGACCAAGGGAGAACCGTTTTAATCACTGGGGCATCAGCAGGCATTGGAAAATCATTCTCTAAAGTCTTTTTTAAAAATGGATTCAATCTGGTTCTTACCGCAAGAAGAGCGGAGAAGTTAGAGGCTGTAAAAGCGGAACTGCTCAAATCATCTTCAAATCAAAGCATACATATCATCACTTCAGATCTGAGTGATATCAATGCGCCTCAAGAAATCTTTAATTTTTGTAGAGAAAGAAATATTCGCATCGATGCTCTAGTGAACAATGCGGGTTACGGTAATCCAGAATCATTTGAGATGATTCCGTGGGATTCTCATGCAGCTTTCCTTCGTGTCATGGTTACTGCTGTCACTGAGTTGATTCATTTGTTTCTTCCCGACATGATTAAAAACCAATATGGAAGAATCATCAATGTTGCATCTTTAGCGCCATATATACCTCCTGCTGATAGAGGNGGGCTTTACAGNCCAGTGAAAATGTATCAAATCAAGCTCTCACAAGGGATCCATTATGAATACATGGATCAAAACATTTTTTGCACAGCAGTTTGNCCNGGTCTNACTCGAAGTGAGTTTCATATTGCAGCAAATATGCCAGAAGTTGCAAATACACCCAATTTCTTATGGATGACTTCNGAAAGCGTAGCTGAGCAAGGATACCAAGCAGTAATGAGTGGGANAAGCATAATAATTAATGGTTGGTTGAATCGATTTTTTGCTTTAATCTCAAAAAGTATTCCTATGATATTAACCAAAAGAATAGGTAGGTATTTAACCGAAAAAAGACTTAAGTGAGAAAAAAATGAACACACAAAAACTTGCATTTATTCTTCCTCTATTGATCACCATTTATTCATTTAATGTATGGGCTCAAGAAATCGATGATGAGCCGGATCCTTTTGATATTCCCATCACAGATTCCCCGATTCAATCCGATGAAATACCCATGGATCTTGAAGAGGACTATCGTGAAGATACCCTTGGAGATGAAAGAACCAATAAAAAAGAAAAGAAAGAAAAGATTTACATCAAAGGCAAAGCAACGGTTGTNGATGGAGACACCATCACCATCAATAACACCAAGATTCGATTCAGTGGAATTGATGCTCCAGAATCTTATTTTTATGGAATGACCCAGTATTGTGAAAAACCCAATGGAAAGATATGGGCATGCGGAAAGAAGGCTACAGCNGCNCTTAAGAAATTAATCGGCAAAAATGAGGTTGAATGCAGCGATGAGGGGAATGATAAATATGGCAGAACATTGAGCATCTGTTATGCAAANGGTGTTGACTTACAATCCGAGATGGTTCGCTCAGGAATGGCTGTAGCCTACATCAGATATTCAACCCGCTATGAAAACGAAATGATAGAAGCTATGACCAATAGGGCTGGTATCTGGAGCGGTGATTTTCTTGATCCTGAAGATTGGAGGAGACAAAACAGAAAAAGAGATTAAGTCTTAAGAGCCTTAGATTAGCCACTCATTACCCTGGGCCACCGGTCATGGATGCTGTGTTCTAGTTCTGGCTCAATCGTTACTACATATAATCGCTGCTCTTGTTTCTCGACNGCAATTAATCCCTGTATCCATTGNCCTTTGACTAAATCGAACCAGTGACTTTTCCCTTCATGGTCTTTTTCCATAAAGCTTTGCACCGGTATCTTTACAGGTTTTGGGAACCATCTNTCCCATCTTCCAGAATGTATGGAATCCAGCCTNGCCCATCCTCCAAGTGGAAGTATACCGGTTTGACCNTTNCGCCTGCCCCAGAGTATTAGCTTTGTATCGCTTTCTTTCGTGATAACAGGAAGCTTAGCCTTCGGATTGGGGAAATACACTCTCATGTGTTCGCCATTATGATTATATGAAGCACCGCCACACATGTTTTATATCGTCTGCCTATGACCGGATGGTTTCCAGGCCGGTGCAATCACGTCAGGCATGGTCGATCTATTCATTATATTGCTCGGCGCGATGGTTAGATTGCCATATTTTTCATTGATTAAATCTATGACTGTGTTTTTAACTGAAATCTTTGCATTACTGTCTTGCTCTAAAAAATCAATTTGCAGATTTGATTTTTGTGGATTGAGGGCAGTCACTTGTATCTGATGAATNCCTTCTCCTTGCCATTTATGCCTCATCATCTCTTCTCCGAGTTTCATGATTNTTATTCCATCGTCGATGGAGTAGGCCAATTTTAACTTGGATCCAATCCATCCATTTTTAGATTTTAATCCGATAAAGAATGCTGAAGATTTGAAGTCATGTTTCCTGAGCCGAGCACCTACTTTTTCACTCATGTGTTGCAAATATATGAGGATGACTCTTTTATCAGAAGTATCTGGAGGCATAACTTTCCCATGGCCTATTGATTTTGGTGGAGCGACAATGGTTTGTATTTGTTCCGGATCTTTTCCTTGGGCCATTAACCAAATTCTTCGACCTGGATGTCCAAAATGTTTACCAAGAACACTGATCGGAATATTTTTCATNTCGCCGCATTTGTATACTCCNTGCGAATTAAGAAATCTTTTGATGCCTCTTCCAATCCCNCACAATTGATCGACCGGAACATCCTTTAATCTAAATTCAGCATGGAGAGGAGGGATGATTGTGATTCCGTAAGGCTTATCTTGTTTGGCAGCATATTTTGCAGTTGTTTTATCTCCGCTCAAACCNACTGAACAAGATAGGCCGGATATGTTGCATACCAGGTCTTGGATCTTTTTTGCTATTTGTTCCGGTGAATGAATGATCTTCTTGCAATGAGTTAGATCCAAGAATGCCTCATCAACAGAGAAAATNTCTATGTCAGGAGTAATGGTTTTGAGTGCAGACATNATACGGGTAGAGATTTGCGCATATCTTTTAGGCCTAGATGGTCTTTGAATAATATCTGGACATAATCTTCTGGCTTCTTTGAGTCTCATGCCTGTCTTGATACCCCAAGCACGGGCTTCATAAGAACAGGTGATAATNCANGTTCCTTGTAGGCCGTTTGTGACACCAACAGGCCTTCCGTATAGCTCTGGAAAATCCATTTGCTCAATCGATGCAAAGAATGAGTTCATATCAACCAGAGCGATAATTCTTGGCCAAGAATCCTTACTGATAGCTTCTGAGTTGACCAACAACCACTCCTTGTATTTGTATGCGTTCAGCCTCGTATGCAATCGCTTCCATAGATTTATTTTCTGGGATTAGAAGTATCATTTCTTTAGGAAGTCTTTTGAAGCGTTTCAGTGTTGCTTCAATGCCATCGATGAGCGCAACAACAATGTCGCCATTGCTTGCAGTATTTTGATGTTTGATAATGACCGTGTCTCCATCAAGTATTCCAGCATCCATCATTGATTCNCCGGTTACCTGCAAGGCAAATCTATCGGGATTCATAATAAAATCTGCAAGATTGATTTCATTTCTGTCTTCAATGGCTTCAATGGGTTGTCCGGCCGCTATACGTCCCAATAGCGGAATAATGGGGGCAATGGATTGATTTTCATAGGCCTCAAGATTGAGNCATATGCCTCTCTTTCGNTTGGATAATATGCTGAGTAGTTTCTTGGATTCCAGAGACTTTAGGTATCTGTGTATAACGCCCCTGGATTTGATGCCGATTCCATCTGCAATTTCTGTAAGAGTGGGAGAGCAACCCTTCTCGATNCAGTATTTTTGAATGAATTTTAAGGTTTTGGTTTCACTTGGAGTCAGCATTTCATTTCTCGTCAATTTTTATTAATGAAATAATAGAGAACAAAGAGAGAACATTCAATAAAATATTGTTTATTTTTTGAAAATTTTTGGCANCTTTACTTTATCGGTGGTTGCCTACCCAAATGATATAAAGTTTAATAGTCTCNTACGCAATATCAAATATACTCTGTAATAAAATATGTCGCCTATTGATTTAATCATCCGAGCTTTGGGAATCCTTTTTGGGCTCGGCATATTCGTTCTTTCAATCATCTTAGGTGGTTTTGTATTGATGACTATTGTTGGTTTGCTGATACTGGCAATCATTGGTTTCTATGTGCGAGGCTTCTTCACGAGGAAGGAAAAAAATAAGAATTCAGATGAGACAATAATTGATGCAGAATATACGATTCTAGATGATAGAGAGCGCGATGATTGATCGAATTGATGAATATAAGTCCCGAAGAAATAAACGAAAGTTAAGACGTATCGTATTCGCTTTATTGTTCACAGGTTTTGCGGTGTTGCTTTCTTGGTTCTTTGAATCTCAGGTAACAACAACCGTCATCATTACTACGCACGCAGAACTTGAGACCGACTTGAGCTCCAACTCAGGCCTTAGCAATGANGGTATAGAAAGAGCGAATCGTCTGGCATCAACTTTGTCATCAGTGGATGTGATCGCTGGTCTTGATGCGATATATACAACTTCTTATCGATCAACACAGGAAACAGCTGAGCCAATATCTCGTCGCTTGAATCTACCCATAAATATTGTTGATCAAGATGTTTCTGAAGTTTTTATTGAATCGATCATGGATGATCATTCGGGTCAAATAGTTCTCATTGTTTCTCATCCTGAGAATCTACCTGGATTGATTGTTCAATTGCAAGGCAGTAAAAAGATCAACATAGANTCTTTAATCAATAATGATCAGCTCTTCATTGTTACTGTTCCATGGTTCGGTAAAGTCAAAACCTTACAGCTGACTTACGGGACCTAAAAGTATATTAAACATTCCAATATTNGATTAAAATGACCGCCATGGATAAAAAGAACTCATATAATCTCCAAGATTTAATGGACTGCGCCAAAGAAAAGCTGTTTGGTCCAGGCAATGCAAGGCTCCCATTGCCACCGATGTTAATGATCGATCGCATCACTCACATCAGTGATTCTGGAGGTGAGTACGACAAAGGAGAAATCATTGCAGAACTNGATATTAAGAAGGATGCTTGGTTTTTCGACTGCCACTTTTTTAAAGATCCAGTCATGCCAGGNTCCCTCGGAGTCGATGCCATGTGGCAACTCATAGGTTTCTTTCTGGGCTGGTCTGGTGGACAAGGAAGGGGCAGAGCNTTGGGNGGCGGTAAAATTAAATTTTCCGGACAAGTGACACAACAAACCAGACTGATTACTTACCATCTGCATATCAAGAGAGTCATTCGCTCTAAACTCATGATGGGTATAGCAGATGCCACTCTTAAAGCAGATGACAAGATCATATATACAGGAAAAGATCTCCGAGTCGGTCTATTCACTGATTTATCAGAGATATAGTTATGAGACGAGTCGTTGTCACCGGTATCGGTATTGTCAGTTCAATCGGCAATAATCAAAATGAAGTACTGAGCTCCCTAAAAGCAGGCACTTCTGGTATTAATTATCGAGAAGACTTNGAAGAAGTTGGGTTAAAAAGTAAGGTTGCTGGATCGATAGATCTGGATCTCTCAGAGCNNATCGATAGAAAATTGAAACGCTTCATGAGTGATGGCATTGGTTTTAATTATATTGCCATGCAAGAGGCTGTTGAAGACAGTGGACTGACTGAAGAAGAAGTCAGCGATTTTAGAACAGGNCTCATCATGGGCAATGGCGGTGGATCTCCAGAAACCGTTGTGTTTGGCGCCGACTCNCTAAGAGAGAAAGGAAAGGTAAGCCCGTTTCTTGTCACCCGTTCCATGGCGAGTGGAAACTCTGGCGTTTTGGGCACTGCATTTAAGATCAAGGGCATCAANTACTCAATCAGCTCGGCCTGTGCAACCAGCGCACATTGCATTGGTAATGCAGCTGAACTGATTCAATTCGATAAGCAAGACGTTGTTTTTGCTGGTGCTGGCGATGAAGTGCACTGGGTTCTCGCCTCATTCTTTGATGGAATGAAAGCACTCTCTGCATCGCATAATGNNAATCCTCAACTTGCATCCAGACCTTTTGATTCGGATAGGGATGGATTTGTTATATCTGGAGGTGGAGGAGTNATAGTTCTCGAGGAATACGAACACGCAATTGCTAGAGGTGCCAATATTTATGGTGAGCTTACTGGATATGGAGCCACCTCTGATGGTTTTGATATGGTGCAACCCTCAGGTGAGGGTGCGATCAGGTGTATGCATCAAGCCATGCAAAACAACAACCAAGTTGACTATTTAAATGCACANGGCACGAGCACTCCTGTGGGTGACATGAGAGAGCTTGAAGCCGTTAGAGAAGTATTTGGTGAGAACACCCCTATGATTACCTCTACAAAATCCCTAACCGGTCATTCGCTTGGAGTTGCAGGTGTTCATGAAGCAATATATACCATTTTGATGCTCAATCATGATTTCATTTCTCCGTCTATAAACATAGATAACCTTGATGAGAAAGCTGAAGGNTTTAATATTATTACTTCTTTGATTGANAATGCAGGACTTGAAACTGTNATGTCGAATAGTTTTGGATTTGGAGGCACCAACGCCTCACTCGTATTCAAAAAGCAATAACATCGTTATTTANCATCAAACAAAACTATCGGTTATTTNCACCAAATGATTGGATAATTCCACTTCAAAAGCTGAATGACCTGAGTTTTGTGCGATTATAAAATCTGCTTCTGGCCATTTTTTTGACAGTTCCCATGCAGTCGAAATAGGGCAAACTANATCATATCTACCTTGCACGATTACACATGGAATATGCCTTACTATATCAATGCCTTCAAGCAACTGGTCTTCNTCATTAAAGAANCCTTTATTCACGAAATAATGATTTTCAATTTGTGCAAACTCCAGGGCAAATTTTGGGTTTGAGAATTCATTGACCNGGCTTTCTTTATAATGAAGATTGCTCGTAGCGGCCTCCCATTTCGACCATGCTAATGCAGCTTCGAGTTTTTTGTTTTCTTCATCGCCTGAGAATATCCTCTGATATGCAAGCATTAAATTTTCCCTTTGGTCTTCTTCAATGACATCAATAAAGTCTTCCCATGCTTCGGGGAATATTTGACTTGCTCCATACTGATAAAACCAATCAAGCTCATGCTTTCTTAAAAGGAAAATACCCCTAAGGATGAGTTCAGTAACNGAATTTGGGTGAGACTGNGAATAAGCGAGAGCCAGAGTGCTCCCCCANGAGCCTCCGAATACAAGCCACTTATCTATGTTTAATAGTTTTCGTAGATTTTCAATATCATCAACCAAATGCCAGGTAGTATTGTTTGTTAAACAAGCATGTGGTTTGCTTCGACCGCANCCGCGTTGATCAAAAANAATAATTCTATATTTATCGGGGTTAAAGAATCGCCTTACCTCTTCACTTCCACCGCCACCNGGACCGCCATGAAGGAATACTNCTGGCTTACCATTTGGATTGCCGCATTGTTCATAATATATTTCATGNTCATCTGCCATTAAGAATCCCGTATCAAAAGGATCAATTTTTGGATATAGATTNGATGTTTCAGTCATTTTNTCCTCNTTTTTTAACTAGTCCTTATGACGCCAGATGTGAAGAGCAAGGTAGGACTGAAAAGGATCAACCATATCAATCAATTGTTGTGGTGAAGTTTCTGTATCTAGACAGATTTCATTGATTCCCTTACTAAGCATTAGGTCTCCATCAGACCAAACATTGGTTCTTCCAAGATAAAAAATTGCAATCATCTCAGCTGACCAATCCCCAAAACCCCAAAGACTTTTAATCAGTTTCTTGTAATCATCATAAGATAATTGTTCTAGTTTCTCTAATGAGATCAAACCATCATTGATAGCTTTTTTTGCACCCATTATTGATTTTATTTTATTTTGAGAAAGGCCATCATTTCTTAAAGATGATTTATTTTTCTCATCGAAATAATCAATGAGATCAAAGCCCTTGCTTGCTGCTGAAGCCTTTACTTTTTTCCATATGCTCTTCGCTGCTTTGTAAGAGACCTGCTGTTCAACGACCGTTTGAGCTAAGCATTCAAATACATCAATTGTCTTGTCTACATTGATCTCTATTATTCCGTTATTCGAAACAATCTGACTCAATGCAGGACAATAATCATTCCCTACTTTTAACAGATGGTTATGTGCTTTCTTATTCATATCTTAAATGCCCACTATTGAGAATAAATATCATTTATTTAGATCAATATTAGTTCGAAAGTATAATGTAAAAGGGATTATAAGTATTAGATGAAATCAGCAAAAGTAATAATAATAGGAGCAGGTCCGGTTGGGACATTCGCAGCCTATTGTCTTGCAGAATANGGTATTGAGACACTAGTGCTTGAGTCGGAATCTACCTGTGAGACAGACATGAGGGCCTCCACTTTTCATCCTTCAACCTTAAAATATTTAGATAATCTTAATCTTGCAGATGAGCTTATCGAGAAGGGGTTAAAAGCTCCGATATTTCAATATAGGATTAGATCAACTGATGAAGTATTGGAATTTAACCTTCANGAGCTNGACGATGTTTTGGATTTTCCATTTAGGCTTCAGTGCGAGCAGTATAAATTTGCACGNATGCTCGCTGGAAAATTAGACCGTCATAGGCATTCTTCGGTGTTGTTTAATCGAAAGCTAATCAATTTCTCAGAAGGAAACAATAAGGTAACTCTTGACGTGGATCATCATGGTACTAGTGAGCAGTATCAATGCGACTATTTGATCGGAGCTGATGGTGCAAACAGCATCGTTAGAAGAAATCTTGGAATTGAATTCTCTGGATTCACCTACGAGGAAAAATTTTTTACTTTAAGCACAGAAAAACCTCTCGAGAATTATTTCTCGAATTTATCCTATGTCAATTATGTTTCTGATCCTGAAGAATGGTTTGTCCTTCTCAAGGCCCCAAGTGCATGGAGAATTCTTGTTCCTGTGCCTCAAACACTGGATGACAAAGCAATCAAATCAAATGACTACGTCAGTGATATTTTCAGAAGAGTTTTGAATTCAAGCGATCCAATTGAAACAATACATAGGACAATTTACAGAGTCCATCAGAGAGTGGTTAATAAAATGCGTTATGGCAGAATCATGCTTGCCGGAGACTCGGCTCATCTTAATAACCCGTTGGGGGGATTTGGAATGAATGGCGGATTGCATGATGCTTGGAATCTAGCAGAGAAATTAGATGGAATCATCAATCATAAAAAAGATGAGGATTTGCTTAATTTATATGATCGACAAAGAAGAACAGTAATGAATGATTTCATACAAAAACAAACAATAAGAAATAAAAAGATGATTGAGGAAACAGGAGATGCTAACTATTCATCAGAATGGATGAGAATGAGGAATCTCCATGAAAATGAAAATGAACGGCGGGATTACATGTTAAGGCAAAGCATGACACAAAGCTTAATCAATGAGGCAGCAATAAAATGACCGATATACTGGGGTGGAGAGCATTGTTTGGTGTATTGGGTCCTTCTACTAATACTGTAGTACAGCCTGAATTTGATCTTATGAGACCTGAGGGTGTTACGAATCACTACAGTCGAATATTGACACCAGACGCAAATGCAGTGAGCAATGATACATTTATGAATGCAACATTGGTAATAGCTGAGAATGTCTTGGATGCTGTTGACAGTGTTATGACTTGCTCTCCTAATTATCTTGTTATGGGAATGTCAGCAATCACATTCTATGGTGGAATCAAAGGAGCAGAAAAATTTAAGAAAGATGTTAAAGATAGGTCTGGTTTATCAGTAAGTATTGGCTCAGAGTCAACTGCGAAGGCATTAGATGCGTTTGGTAATATAA
>NZHF01000001.1 GCA_002691305.1 Gammaproteobacteria bacterium
CTGAGACGCCTGTTGATCTTAGAATTAAAAAGTATCCACTGATTCCCAGAAGACCAAGTCCTACAACAAGAAGTCCTGTAACGGCTCCACCGCGAAAGGCCATAGATAAGGCTGCATTCATACCCTGATGTGCTGCTTGGGCTGTTCTTACATTGGCTCTAACAGAAATACCCATGCCAATATATCCGGCTAGACCAGAAAAGACTGCACCAATAGCAAAACCAATTGCGCTTGCCCAGCCAATTCCACTTACACCCATCAGAATAAATATAACTATTCCAACAATTGCAATCGTTGAATATTGCCTGTTTAGATAAGCTTGTGCCCCTTCTTGGATCGCGCCGGCAATTTCTCTCATTCGATCATTGCCGTCTGATTCTTTGATGATTTGGAGTGAAAAAACAACTCCGCAAATGATTGCTACTACTGACGCAGATAAAGCAATCCATAATGCTTGACCTTCATTCATCGTGTACTCCTCATATATATTTTTTTAGAAGTTTGTTAAAAATTTTGTGGATCATACCATAAATTTTGATTTTAGCCTCTTTGGAACAAGTTTATTTTTTAGTTCACAAAATACCGGTAAGCCTCCCTTATATGGAGGATAAGCTTCACCATTGATTAATGGCCTCATATATTCCTTGCAGGCTTTGGTGATGCCATAACCATTTGAGGTAATATATTTCTTCGGCATCATCTTTTCATTGTTGGCAACATTTCCTAGATCAGTGGACCCAATTATCCATTTGTAAGGCTTATTTGACTTCCTCACTATTGTCATCATTTTTGATTGTTCGCCCTTAATCGCTGATTTGACGGCTGCTTCACCTACTGCATATGCCTGTTTCAGATCGACTTCTGAGGAAAGATGCCTGGCTGACCTTTGCAGATAATCTGCTATTGCATAATGATACTTATACCCAAGTGAGCTTTTAACCATTTCTGCTAAGACTGGGGCAACTCCACCAAGTTGTTTATGGCCAAAGGAGTCTTTGTTTCCGGAATCAGCAAGAAATTTACCATTTTTGTATCTGGCTCCTTCACTCGCAACAATGACACAGTAACTATTTTGTTTTACAGATTTTTCTACTTTTTTGAGAAAATCTTTTTTATTAAATTGGATCTCTGGGAAAAGAATAATATGAGGCGGGTCATTTCTTGTATTTGAAATCAAACCCGATGCTGCTGCAATCCATCCCGCATGCCTTCCCATGACCTCCAATATAAAAACCTTGGTTGATGTTTCAGCCATTGATAAGACATCAAGGCTTGCTTCATTTGTAGACACGGCTATGTATTTAGCAACAGAACCAAAGCCCGGACAGGTATCAGTAATGGGCAAATCATTGTCTACAGTTTTTGGGATACCAATTGATGCAATTGGAAAATTCATTTCTGAACCTATCTGCGAAACTTTGTGAGCGGTGTCCATTGAGTCTCCACCACCGTTGTAAAAGAAATAACCAATATCATGCGCCTTAAAAACTTCAATTAGCCGCTCGTATTCTTTTCGATTCTCTTGGATACCTTTTAATTTATATCTAGCGGAACCAAATGCCCCACCTGGTGTGTATTTTAAAAGTTCAATTTGCTTAGCTGATTCTTGACTGGTATCAATCAAGTTTTCTTCAAGAGCTCCCAAGATTCCATTCTTTCCAGCAAAAACTTTACCTATCTTTTTTGGAAATTTTCTTGCTGTCTCAATGACTCCAGCAGCACTTGCATTGATGACTGATGTCACTCCTCCTGATTGAGCATAAAATGCATTTTTTGGTGCCATAATTTCTTCCAAAATTAAGAATTTTAAATATGATAGCTAGTCATCCAATGTTTTAATAGTGAAAGTATCTAAAAGAGGATTTTTTATGAGGTTAATTTTGATGGGTGCTCCTGGCTCAGGAAAGGGAACACAGGCAGAGAAGTTGATGAATGAATACGATTGTCATCAAATTTCAACAGGTGTTTTACTTAGGCAGTCTATTGAATCAGGCTCAGACCTTGGCAATAAGGTTCAAAAGATCATGTCAGAGGGTCTACTTGTATCGGATGATATCGTTCTCGATTTAATTAAAAATCAACTATCCGAGATTGGAGACGATGGTTTTCTTTTGGATGGGTATCCAAGAAATATAAGTCAGGCAAAATCTTTAAAAGATTTGCTTGAAACCATAAATAAGCCCCTTGATTACACTATATTGATCAATGTTCCAAGTGAGATTCTCATCAAACGATTATCTGGAAGAAGAACATGTTCTTTAACGGGAAAAACTCTGAATATTTATTTTTCCTCTCAATCGGAATTGGATGAATGCCTTTCTAATGGCGGGGAGTTACTCCAGCGAGAAGATGACAATGAAGATTCAATCATAAAAAGAATTGAGGTGTATGAGGAGCAAACAGAACCCATGATTGATTTTTATAGATCCGCCGAACTTCTTCTCACCGTTGATGGACAGGGGCCTGTAGATGAGGTTTACCTGGGACTAAAAAAGTTAATGGAATTATAAGCAGTTAATCAAGAAGAGTTTTTAGGTCTTCAGAAATTAATTTTTTTCTCCAGCCTTCATTTAGTTTCCCACTTCTCTCAGAAATAAACTTGATCATGTCTTTTTTTGAGCCGAGGATATCTTTATTAATCCCAAGCTCTATTGACCTGGATTCAAGATAACCGCTTACTGCCTTGAGATCCTCTTCTTTAATTTTCTTCCTCCTATTATCCTGATTCAAGCTGAAGTCAGTTTCCTCAGTATTTTGCAAGAAATGATGAAGATCTTTAATTTCATCTTTCTTTAGACGGTTACTCGAGATGGACTTCATTAAAGTTTCTACAGAGAGGTCTTCATTCTTAGCAATAGAAATAATTTCACCATCATCGATCAACCATTTTCGAGGAAGATCTTTCTCTGCTGCCTTCTCCTCTCTCCACTTTGAAAGCAGAATAGCCAGGCGACGTTGGTTGTTTCTTAATTTATTGATTCCTTTTGTCTTTTTCCATATCTCAGATGTATCCATTAAACCTGTTTTTTTATGGATAAGGCTTTCACATTCTTCTGAAACCCACTCATTTCGATCCAGTTTAATGAGCTTTTCTTTTATTGAAGAGGAAAGCTCAATGATATCCTCAACATCATCAAATGCATATTCAAGTTGTGCTTCAGCCAGTGGCCTTTTACTCCAGTCGCTTCTGGTTTGAGATTTTTCGATTGTTATATTCAACTCTTTCTCTAGAAGTTCTTTGAAGCCGACTTGCGAAGAATACCCAATAAATGCTGCTGCAATTTGTGTATCAAATATGTTTTGAGGAACATCCTGTTTGTTTAAGAAAAATATTTCAATATCTTGAGAGCAAGAATGCATGATCTTCTCAATCTTCTCATCAAAGATGATTTCCCATAAGCCATCGAGATCAATATCACTCAGGCAGTCAATGCAAGCAATCAAAGAAGGGGTAGCTATCTGCACCAAGCATAACTTTGGATAGTAAGTTTTCACTCGTGCAAATTCTGTATCAACACCTATACACTCTTCGTTTTTTATATCGCTTAAGAAATGATCCAAGCTTTCTTGTTCTTCAATTAGGTACAATTTTCTTCTTAGTTATTTAGTTAAAAGATTATTCTAAAGACAAAATTATAATAGAATTGTTTGTGATGTTTGAGTTAATAAAAGTTCTTTGGAGCATTCTGTTGAGAAAATCCGATCAAATGGCATTGCCTAACTCAATGTTTCTATTGTTTTTTGTATTTATATTCTACTTTCTCAGTCAGTCAATTTCAGGCTTTACAGTATCAGAGACGCCCATTGTGTTTGTCAGATCTTTCATCATTGATGCTATTCTGCTTGTCATCTTTCTTAGAATATTGACCCAGATATTCAGTACACAGGATCATTACACTCAGTCATTGATTGCACTATTTGGAACGGGCGCACTGTTTAATATCATTGCCAGCCCACTAATCATACGATTCGCAGATATTCTAGGGAACAGCGATGTGATTGAATCAGGCGACTTACCCATTTGGCTGCCTCTTTTATTTTTTGCAATTGCGATTTGGTCAGTAATGGTCATGGGGCATATCTTTTCAAGATCAATGATAAAAGATAGTGTCAGTAATTCTTCACCTCCGGTCTCTGGTATTTTGGTTGCATTGTTTTACATGATGATTAATTTCTTGGTGCATTCTTCTTTTTTAGGAGAGTAGTTAAGGGTCATGCATATTCATATTTTAGGTATTTGTGGGACATTCATGGGCAGTCTTGCATTGTTGGCAAAAGAGTCAGATCATCGAGTAACCGGATCCGACATCAATTGTTACCCGCCTATCAGCGATCAATTGGATGAAATGGGTATTGAAGTCATTCCCAACTATGATATTGATCAACTAAAGTTAGAACCAGACCTGATTGTGATCGGTAATGTGATGACAAGAGGCATGGATATCATTGAGCAAATTTTAGACAACGGTTTGGCTTATACCTCAGGGCCCGAATGGTTGGGCCAAAATATTCTAGCGGATAGAAAGGTAATTTCTGTTGCTGGCACTCACGGTAAAACAACCACCTCAAGCATCATTGCCTCTGCCTTAATGGAAATGGGCCAAGATCCAGGTTACCTCATCGGAGGAGTGCCGATTAATTTTGATGCATCAGCATCATTGGGAAGCTCCGAATACTTTGTAATTGAGGCCGATGAATACGACACTGCTTTTTTTGATAAGCGGTCCAAGTTCATTCATTATCCTGCTCAAACACTTGTGATAAATAATCTTGAATTTGATCATGCAGATATTTTCAAAGATCTTGAGCAAATTAAATGGCACTTTCATCAACTCATTCGATCGCTGTCATCAAAAGTCGATCTTAGAGTGCCTTATGAGGATCAAAATATCCGAGACTTACTTGCTATGGGCAATTGGTCCACTACCAAATCATTTGGGTTTAATGAGAAAGCAGACTTCGCGGTGATTTTGAAAGATGGAAATCTTTTTGTAAAAGAAGGCGATGATCTGTATGAAATGATGAGCCCTAGATTATTTGGAAAGCATAACTTAATGAATATTATTTCAGCTTTTTCAGCATTGAGATCACTCGGATTTGAAAGTGAAAAAATTCTGAAAGCGGTTGAGAAATTTGATGGAGTAAAAAGAAGGCTCCAGCGCTTAAATCAATTTGACAACAATGCTGTATTCGATGACTTTGCTCATCATCCAACGGCGATTAATTTTGCTATTGATGCCATAAAAGATAAATATCCAAATAAAAGATTGTGCGTACTGGCTGAGCTAGCTTCCAATACCATGAGGCAAGGGACATTAAAAGATGAAGTAGTGAGCTCATTTTCTAAGGCTGATTGTGCATTCATCATTTCTAATGATAATTTCGAATGGGACATTGAAGATGCATTTAAGCCCTTTCAGAACATTAATATCGTGAGCTCTCATCAGGATCTTATGAAAGATTTAGAATCAATTGATACTGATGACTATAATTTTCTAATAATGACCAATAGAACTTCTATACCCTTTATAGAGGCACTTGAAAAGAGACTATGAATCATGAGTGATAAAGTTGATTTACCCATATTTCCCTTAAGGACCATTTTATTTCCAGGTTCAAAATTGCCACTTCGAATTTTTGAGCCGAGATATATTGATATGGTAAGTCGATGCATGAGGGAAGATACTGAGTTTGGGATTATTCTCAGCCGAGAAAGCACTGATCCAAAAATGTTTGAGACATATGACACAGGAACGCTAGCAAAAATCATTGATTGGGATCAAGGAGAAGATGGGCTTCTGGGTATAACCACCAAGGGAACTCAAAAATTCAGGCTTGTTGAGCTCAATAAGCAGGAAGATGGATTAAATATAGGAACAATTGAACGCATAGAAAGAGAAGGGGATTACAAGCCGATTGAGCATTTCAACCACTTGGTTGTGCTCCTTCAGGCAATCCTGGACGATGTGAATATTTACAGTGATGATGAGAAAAATTTTGAAAGCGCATCATGGATAAGTTATCGATTTGCAGAGATTTTACCGCTTAAGATAGAGGACAAGCAAAATTGCTTGGAAATCGATGACCCCATAATCAGACTTAATTTTCTCGAACCTCTGATTAAGATGATTAGAGAGTCATCGCAACAATAAGTCAGTACCTATAGATTTCCGGCTTATAGGGACCTTCTTCATTTATACCTAGATACTCAGATTGTTCTTTTGTGAGTTTGGTTAACTTCACACCAATTTTCTCCAAATGCAACCTAGCAACTTTTTCATCCAAAGCCTTTGGCAGAACATATACGTCATTGTCATACTTTTCTGAATTGTTCCATAATTCTATCTGTGCCAACGTTTGATTAGTGAATGAATTAGACATTACAAAGCTAGGATGACCAGTCGCACATCCCAGATTAACCAATCTGCCTTCAGCAAGGAGTATGATTCTCTTTCCATCAGGAAAAACAATGTGATCGACTTCAGGCTTAATATTAATCCACTCGTAGTCATTCATAGACGCAACATCAATTTCATTATCAAAATGACCAATATTGCAAACGATGGCCTGATCTTTCATTTTTTCCAAATGTTCTTTGTTGATGACATGGTAATTACCGGTTGCAGTCACAAATATGTCCGCTTCTGAACAAGCTTCATCCATTGTCACTACTCGATAACCCTCCATTGCAGCTTGCAATGCACATATGGGATCAATTTCTGTTACCAAGACAATTGCTCCGAGAGCACTTAAGCTTTGTGCAGATCCTTTTCCGACATCTCCGTATCCAGCAACCACGGCTACTTTTCCAGCAACCATTACATCCGTTGCTCTTTTGATTCCATCAACCAATGATTCTCTACAGCCATAAAGGTTATCAAATTTAGATTTGGTTACAGAGTCATTGACATTAAACGCAGGGCACAAGAGCGATGAATCATTGACCATATCATAGAGTCTTTTGACACCGGTTGTGGTTTCCTCTGAGAGGCCTTTGACGTCTTTCATCATTTCTGGATATTTTTTATGCATCAATCCAGTAAGATCTCCGCCATCATCTAGAATCATATTGGGTGTCCACCCGTTTGGACCATGGATCGTTTGTTCAATACACCACCATGCCTCATCTTCAGTTTGACCTTTCCAAGCAAAAATAGGAATTCCCTTGTTGGCCAATGCCGCCGCCGCATGATCTTGAGTAGAAAATATATTACAAGATGACCATCTTATTTCAGCACCAAGCTCTATAAGGGTCTCAATCAGAACAGCTGTTTGAATAGTCATATGCAAGCAACCAGCAATTCTTGCACCTTCCAATGGCTTTTCATTTGCAAATTCTTCTCTCAGGCTCATCAATCCTGGCATTTCAGTCTCTGCAATCTTAATTTCCTTCTCGCCCCATTCGAAGAGAGAAATGTCTGCTACTTTGTAATCATTGATCATATCAATTTTGTTGTTTTTTGCTGTTTCAGTCATAATTCTTTCCTAAGTATACAAATAGTTAAATCATCATTCGGGTCTAATTACAACCCAGATTGTTCTTTGAGCGCATTAGATCGATCAGTCATTTCCCATGGAAAACCATCATTTTCACGACCAAA
>NZHF01000002.1 GCA_002691305.1 Gammaproteobacteria bacterium
AAAATGAAAGCAGAAAGATTGCGGCTGCATTGTATTTAAAAAATCTCATAAAGCATCTAAGCTGAAATCCAATCTTTGAATCGCTCTTCTCTCAACAGCAACTCCATTGATAATTCTTGGTTTAAATTTCCATTTCAGTACAGCCCGGATTACATTTCTATCGAATAATCTTCTCGGAACAGATTCTATAACAACTGCGCTCGCGACGGATCCATCTGCAGCTATGATGACTTCCACAATCACATATCCCTCAATGCCCTCAACCAATGCCTCCCTTGGCCATTGGGGATCAATTCTTACAATTGGAAGCACATCTCCTTCTGCCAATGGGTTGCCTGCCCAGTTACCAAGAAAGGGGCCTCCGCCTGCAATTGTGGGCAGATCAATATTTGGAATATCAATCTTGACCTTATTCATGGTTGGCTTGACTTGTTTCTCCACTATCATTTTTGGTGGCGGTGGGGGTTCCTTGGGTGGCTCTGGTTTTTTTGGCTTTCTTCTGTCTTTAAGACTCAAGCTTTCGTCATCCTTGATTCTGACAAACTCCATGATCTGGCCATCTGAATCGGATCGATATGCTTGATCGCCAGAATCAATTAAAGCTTGCATGATAAAAAACAGAACAAGCGTTACGGCGACCCCCAATAAGAGCGATGCAAGAAAACGTGAATCGTTTTGAATATTGATAGGGATTACTGACATTTTATTTATCTCTCGCAGCTATGGAGATCTTTGAAATACCACTCAGTCGTATCTGATCCATGACATCGATAATGGCTCCGGTGGATGCCAATTCGTCTGCAACAATCACAACGCTGCTCTCGGGGTTTTCTGCATGAGCCGCTTCCATGAGTATTCTTACAGACTGAAGTTCAACAGGATTCTTATTCATCCAAATCTGATCACTTGGAGTGACTGCGATAAGGATATTTCCTTGTTCGGCACGGGCAGCAGTCTCTGCTTCAGGTCTTGAAGGATCAACACCGGTTTCCTTAATGAAGGATGTGGTCACAATAAAGAATATCAACATGATGAATACAATATCCATCATGGGCGTAATGTTGATCTCGCTTTCCTCTTCTTGTCTTTTTCTTTTTCTTAACATAATTATTTCTGAGCAGCCAAGGATACATTCATGGCACCTGCAAGCCTGGATTGATCGATCACTTTCACCAACAAACCAGCATCGGCATCTCTATCAGAGACCACTACAACACTCGCCTGTGGTTTTAATGCCAAGCTTGATTCTATGTTGGCTCTTACCGCATCGATGGAAATCAGTCTTTCTTGAATTAAAATTTGTCCACTATCAAGTATTCGCACAGAGATGACATCCGATTTCTTTTGTTCTTTAATCGGTGACTTAGTTGGACGATTGACATCAATCGAAATCTCCTTAACGAAGGATGTGGTCACAATAAAAAAGATCAGCATGATGAATACAATATCCAGCATGGGCGTGATATTGATCTCGCTCTCATCGTTTTTCTTCTTAATGCGTCTTTTCATGATCAATTATTCGTGAATAATCAATTGGTCAGCAACCTTATTGATCTCATCTTCGGCCTTTCTTTTTAATAAATTAGCAATATAAACTCCAGAAATAGCGGCCACCAAGCCTGCCATCGTTGGTATGGTGGCTTGTGAAACTCCACTTGCCATGAGTCTGGCATTTCCGGTTCCAAAAAATGTCATCACGTCAAAGACTTTTATCATTCCGACAACCGTCCCCAACAAACCCAGCAACGGCAATATTTGCATCATCGTTTCTATTGTGAGGATAAACTTCCTTGTTTCTGCAGAAACTTCTGAAATAATCTGATCCCTAATTCTCATAGAAAACCAATCGCCCTTGTTTGAAATATCATTCCATTGATTGAGTGCTTTATTAGAAAGAGCAGGCATCAAATTTCTAAAGTACCAAAATCGTTCAATGATTAATGTCCACATAATCATTGTTACCAATAGGATTCCCCATAAGACAGGCCCGCCAGCTTCAAAAAATTCTCTCAAATCTCCTACGATGAGAAAAAAAAGAATAAGAACGATTCCCGATAAAATGGAAAGCGGCAGCACGGACTGCTTAAGACCGGTTTCTTTTCCAAGGATTAAGGAGATCTTGTTTAAAATTGACATGGATCAAAATTAACTCTTTCCGGCATTTTTCGCAATCAGACCGGCGCTTTGCTCTTCAAGAATCTCAATCAATGAAGTACTCCAACTTGTGAGTATGCTATGAAGGAATACCAAAGGAATGGCTACAATTAAACCCAGCATGGTTGTGACCAATGCTTGTGATATTCCGCCAGCCATTAATTTTGGATCACCTGTACCAAAGAGGGTGAGCGCTTGGAAGGTTACGATCATACCGACAACGGTACCTAAAAGTCCAAGCAGTGGTGCCACCGCTGCAAAAACTTTGATAATACTGTGGTATTTTTCTAGCTGAGGCACTTCTCTTAGAATCGCCTCATCGATTTTAAGCTCAAGCGTCTCTGGATCCACTCCTTGATTTTCTTTTTGAATGGAGAGGATTCTTCCTAAAGCATTATCTTTTGATGGTTCACTGGATTGAAGTTGACGTTTGATTGCATCCCCTTCTTCCTTCAAGTACTTCATTCTCCAAAGCGACATGGCTAAACCCAAAAGTCCGATAAGAATAATGATGTATCCAGGCAATCCACCTTGATTGATTCTCTCTCCAATGCCAGGCGTTTGAATCAACAAACCGAGTATCTGTCCTTTGCTTGGATCCACAGCCATAGCGGTATAACCCTCATCAAGCTCAAATAAATCATCTGCCATGGATCGGAATCGTCTTGCAGGCTGTCTGGCAAGCACTTGCAGTGATTGCGTTTCAGGCACAAATTTTAGAAAAAAGTTTTCTGTGACTGCAGTGAAAACTCCAACTCTGACAATTTCAGCATCAGAAATACTTCCACCGGGCAAGATCACTTCGCTATCGAAGCGTTCCACATTGCCTGATTTAGTCATCTCTTCCAATAAGATCACGAGCAGGTTCTTCATTTGATCAATGCTTGGAAGATTTCTCGTCTCGGCTAACTCGGCAAGGCCTTCTTCTCTTCCTGGATATTGAATGGAAACCAATGAGTTCTTCAAAGTTGCAATGGCCTCTCCCGAGACTTGCCTCACAACTCCAAATAATTCACCGAAGTTACCGATTCTAATTCTGAGTGTTTCCGAGATCTCTTCAAGGATCTTTTCATTGTCTTCAAATTTTTTCTGAAGGCGGACACTTCTTTCTTCTTCCAGTAATAAGCGAGCCTTGGCCTCTTCAAGCAATGTTTTTTGTCGATCTCTCGCAGAAATAAATTTCTCTTCTCGTTCCTCATTGATCACGCCTGTTGTGAGACTATCCGATTTAGTGATCTCGAGAAGCTTTTCCATGGTGTCAATCTGTTTTAGCTTTTCAAGCAAGACCGGATCTGTGATTGGGTTCTCTTCATCGCTGGAATCTGACTGAGCATGCAG
Source organism: Gammaproteobacteria bacterium (assembly GCA_002691305.1). GTDB lineage: Bacteria > Pseudomonadota > Gammaproteobacteria > Steroidobacterales > UBA11654 > CACPJA01. Next base: position 3,493 of record NZHF01000002.1, read on the forward strand.
AATTGACAATGGTGCCATCAGTAAGGCGATGAAAATCAGTTTCCGTAATTTAATCATGATTAATCATTCCCCCGAGGCGCTTCTATTGGGAGCTGAATTAAATCAGGTGTAATTTGTTTTTTTGCAATCCTGAGCCCTTCTTTCACATAATCTGTATATTTTCGTGGCAGTGATTCCCAAGTGCCTGTTTCTTTATTCCAAAAGCCTGTTTCATCCTGATCGGGCGTTTGATAGGTCAAAGAGGTTCTGCCGATTCTCAGGAAATCGACTTGTCTTTTCTCTCCATCAATCTCTAAAAAGCCAGTGTATGACTCAATATCTGAGCTGTAACTGGTTTCGATCTGGAAAGCATCCATGATTTGTCTGTATTTCTCAGAGACAGTGATATCGGCTTGATTCATGATGGTTCTAAGACGTGCAACTCTGGATTTTCTTTCATCCATCAGGAATGGAACATCCAGATCGATAAATTTATCCAGTGTCTCAATGCTGTCAAGCATCAGCGGGACAATTCCTCGCTCAATCAGCGAGAATTCCTCGAGTTGATCATTGATATCGACAATTTGAGATTCTTGGTCTCCGATCAGTCTCTCGACATAATCATTATAGGCTATCAGTCGATCAATTTGCTGAAGCACCAGTCGATATTCACCGAGCAATTCTTGTGTTTCATTTGATAAGTCGCTTATTTTTTGTTGAGAACTGACTGAGCTGTTGTCGCTTTGATTTTGAACAATCAACGTATCGGATAATATCTCTATTGGGTTTGCTAAAACGATTTCTTCAGTTTCTTCTTGCGCCATGATTGTACCGAGAGCCATTGCCGTAAAGACAAGAGCGCTTGTACATATAACCCTAAAAACCTTGTTTCGTCTCATAAACATTCCTGAGATCCCCCCCTAGAATCCTTAAAAATACCACTGCAACTTATCAGATCAAAGGCTGAAATAAAAGCGGTTTGTGGTGTTCAGAGAGTTGATTAAAAAATAGACAATAAATGTATTTTTTATGTTGGGCTAATAAAGTAGCTACATATCAGTGTAATTCGGTCCTCCAGCACCTTCCGGGCAATCCCAGTTGATATTCTGACTCGGATCTTTGATGTCACAAGTTTTACAGTGAATGCAGTTTTGTGCATTGATCTGAAAATAGGGTTCCCCCTCACCGCTTTCAACAACCTCGTAAACACCGGCAGGACAATACAATCTTGCGGGCTCCCCATAGAGAGGGAGATTGGTTGAAATGGGAATTTCAGAATCGGTCAATTTCAAATGACAGGGTTGATCCTCTTCGTGATTAACGCCTGAGAGAAAAATCGATGAGGTTCTATCAAACGTTATTTTATTGTCGTATTTCTCATAGGTAATTGGGGGTGAGTCACTCAGTGGTGTCAACTGATCGTGATCTTTCTTTTTGGCCGATAATGTAAACGGCAATCGACCTCTTAGAATATTTTGATCCATCCAAACCAGTGGCGAACCAATCAAAAGTCCAAATCTTTTAAGCAGTGGCGAGAAATTTCTGGCTTGATAGAGTTCACTCATCAACCAAGTCTTATCGAGCTCCTGATTGTAATTTTCTATTTCATTCCCAGGATTATCCGTTTGCAATTGAGAGACAATCACCTCTGCTGCAGTAATTCCAGATTGCATCGCAGTATGAGTGCCCTTGATCTTTGCGCCATTCATAAAACCTGCTTCGCATCCAACCAAAATCCCACCCGGAATGGTCAATTTTGGTATCGACTGAATGCCTCCTTTATTCAAAGCACGTGCCCCGTAGGAAATTCTTTCAGCTCCTTCCAATAGAGATTTTACTTTCTTGTGTGTTTTCCATTTCTGAAACTCATTGTAAGGGCTCATGTTTGGATTTTTATAATCCAGAGAGATGATGAGACCAAGATAGAGTTGATTGTTGGGTGCGTGATAAATGAATCCGCCCCCTTCAGTATTATTGTCCAATGGCCAACCTGCCGTATGCAAAACAAGTCCTTCCTGATGAAGCTCAGGATCAATGCTCCATACTTCTTTGAACCCAATCCCGTAGTGTTGAGGATCGCAGTCTTTGTCCAATTCAAACGAGGCGATGATCTTTTTGCCCAAGCTGCCTCTGCAGCCTTCAGCAAAAACGGTTTGCTTTGCCCTCAATTCATAACCCAATTCATGTCCTTCTTTGGGATCACCCTTCTTATCAAGACCCATGTCACCGGTGATAACACCTTTAATCTCGTTATCCTCAATTATTAAATCCACCGCTGGGAATCCTGGAAAAATATTGACGCCCATGGCTTCTGCTTTATCTCCCAGATATTTGCAAAATGAACCGAGGCTGATGATTCGATTGCCATGATTGATCAGAGTTCTTGGCATTAAAAAATTTGGAACATTGATGGCACTGCTCTCTCCACTCAAGAATAGCATCTCATCTTTTTTTACTGGTGTTTGAATGAACGCATTCTCTGTTTCCCAGTCCGGCAAGAGTGTATCAAGAGCCCGAGTGTCTATGACGGCACCCGATAGGATATGAGCTCCAATCTCTGACCCCTTCTCTAAAAGGCAAATGTTGAGATCTAGATTCTTTTGTTCAGAGATCTGCATGAGTTTTATAGAAGTTGAAAGACCTGCGGGCCCTCCACCCACAATCACAACATCAAAATCCATAGACTCTCTTACCATGCAATTATTCTATCAATTTTTATTTTTGCTTTCTAAACTCAAGTTTAAAACTTTTTTATCAATTCCTTCGTGATTATTTATCAAGAAGATTGCTAATGACTTTCTCAAAGGATACAAATTTGAAGTTTTGATTAATCATTCTTCCATCCAGTGATTTATTTTCTCCGTCTTGTACAATCAAAAGTCCCTTCGGATAGCCTGGGAGTGGCTCTGATGTGACTGCAATTCCATCGGTGTCTTGGACGCCATCAATTGCATCTGTGTCAGTAATTACAAAGGTCCCTATGAACTCATAAGGATTAAGTCTTTCATAAATCTTAAACTCAGAACTACCTTGTGAAGATAGAATAATAAATCCATCCTTTTCTGTGTTTTTGTATATGGCGACGCCTTCGGGATCGCCAACAATATTCCCTTCCCTTGAGTCAACCTCGGCAATTAAATCAAAAGTCTCTGCTTGATATGCTTTTAAGATGCCTTTATCTCCCTCTCTAGAAATGAATATTGTTTTGTTTTCATCATCGTATACACAACCCTCTGCTTCGTTGCCAATGACCTCTGGAGGCAACTCATATTCTGTAATATCAATTTGATGGGTTTTAACTGAAGCATTTAAGTTCCACTGCTGAACCGACACGCCCTCTTCTTCTGTAATCGCTGCATGCAATTCATTATTGATGATTCCCACGCAAATTCCATAAACACTCATTCCAGTATCGATTTGTTGATGCTGTATTTCTTCTGAAAATGAGTCAACGGGTTTAGATTGAAAATAATCATGCAAACCATTTGTGTCAAATACCCAGTAATCAATACTACCCTTTGTTCGATTTGACATCACCAAATGAAGCTTATTGTCTTTTTCTCTTAGATCGACATTGTTAACTTTACCAAGCTTTGAATAACTCAGTTCTTCACCATTGATGTCATAAACATAGATACCAGATTTTTTATCTGTACCAAAGATAAGCGAGAGAGCAGGATTTGCTCGGTTGACCCAAATTGCCGGATCGTCTGCAGCATCATCCCCTGTAACAACAGGCGGTGTTTCAGCATTTGGAGTGACTCCAAAAGTAGGGTTTGCAAATGCAAGATCTGAAATAAAAATAGTCAGCAAGAAGCTGACTATTTTTAAAAATTCTATTTTCCTAATTATTTTTGTAGGTAAAGCCAAGAGCATAGGTAGTTCCGTATTCATCATATTGTGAAAGTCGGTCATTATAACCCCAATAGTAGAATTCTGGCCTATCATTTATATTCTTGATTTCAAACGAAAATGTCAGGTTATCAGAATACTTGTACTTAGCTTTTAGATCCCATTGCCTGTGTGGTGCAACGAATCTAGAATTTTCAACTGAGACAGTATCAATATCGTCCTCTTCATCCGCCAACCAATCGAGATATTCGTCGCGATAGTTCATGGCGAGCCTGATGTCGAATTTGCCTTTATCGTATCCAATTGATAAGTTTTGTTGCTGATCAGATAGTTTCCTAAATGGCGTTGTAAAGGTTGAATCGTCTTCAAAGCTGAACGTGCTGTCTCCATCTGTGAATGTCAGATTCAAGGCAACATAGAATCCTTCCCAGGCTCCATCGAATTCCTGCTGGAAATTTAACTCCAGACCAGTGATGTCTGATTCATCGGCATTAATCCATGTCGTCACACCGTCATTGAACGAAATTCCATTGATCGTTGCATTCTTTTGAATCGTTTTATAAATCGCCCCGTCTATTTGTTTCAAGAACGCTCCAATGCTGAAGAAGGACAGATTGTCACCATAATATTCGTATGAAATATCAAAATTATTTGACTCATACGGGTCCAAATCTGGATTACCATACGATCCAGAAATATCTGTACCATTTATGTCGAGCTCCAGGACCGGAGCGGTTGCATTGAAAGACGGTCGCGAAAGCGATCTCCACAGCGATGCTCTCAAAATTGAGTTGTCGTCGATGAAGTACTTGTAGTTGATGCTTGGAGACACAAATGTGTGATCTTCATCAGCCATTGTGGGATTCCCATCCTGATCATATGCATTTGAATCCATCGTCATTCTTTCAATCCTCACACCCGCTGTAAGCAAGGCATTATCCATTTCCATAGAGACCATGCCGTAAGCAGAAAGAATGTCTTCCTCTGTCACATAATCCTCAACGAAAGTTTCTTCGTCATCAAGAGACAATGACCCTGTTTGATTTCTTAATGCATAGATCATTGCAGGGTCGGCTTGTGGGCTAAAAGTTTGCCCATCAAATGGCCAGTAAGCCAATGTCGTTGGACCAAAATCTGCAAGGGTTCTTTCTTGAGGATCTTCATAAAACTGCTTGTTTTTATCCACGTTTACTTCGCGTGATCTATACTTTATTCCAAATTTAACCTGAGCATCATTCCCACTGACAATGGTGTCTTTTTCAAAGTTCATTGCGAAAGCTGCTTCAGTGTCTTCGATGACAGAATTTTCCAATTCAAGCTCTTTCCATTCAAGTTTAGAGGGATCATAGATCTGACTGTATGAGGTGGATAGATATGGAGCCGTATTACTAGCAAACACAATCTGGCCTACAGGGTCTTTATTACCTTTTAAATTAATGCAAGAGTCTTTGTTCGCTCTAACTTCACATCTAAACGTAATGTCAGCATTTTTTGAATCGTCTTCTTCAGCGAATGAATAGGTCAATTGGTAGTCCGTTCTCCAATCCCCAAGAAGAGTTTCTCCGCCAAAGTTCAGTGCAGTGATTGTTCTGGTTTCTTCTCTAAATCTTGTTTCAGCATCGTGACGAATCCTGTCAGTCAACATTGAGTCAGCCGTTGTTACCCCTGTGGCGCCCAGCTTTCCGTATTCATCTTTGTATCTTAATTCTTCATCAATGTATTCATTATGGAGTGCGCTGAAGTAGTAAGAGGTGTCGTCATCGACATCATAGCTGTAATCATAGGTCAGCCCTATTCTTTCTCTGGTGAGATCATAAAACCTCATCTCCCAGTCATCATTCATTTCCTTGAGGCCTTCATCGTTGTTCTCCCAACCATACCCTGTCTCATTGTTGTAGGTGACAATTTGCTTTGATGAGTAAGTCACGCCTAAAACATGTCCCGAATTGTCTGAGAGAAGATCGCCGTATGTAAATGCCATTCTAGGATTGTCCTCTGATTTGGCTTGGGTGTTGTATTGAGTATCAAATTTAAATTTTAGTAAACGATCTTTTAGCTCAGATGGTCTTTTAGTTTTAAAATCTATTCTGCCACCAATGGAATCTGCATCCTGATCAGGCGTTAAACTTTTTGAGACTTCTATTGAATCCAAAAGCTCTGTAGGCAAACCATCCAACATCACACTTCTATTACCTTCTGGCGCAGGCATTAAAGCGCCATTGATTGCAACCGAATTGAGGTCTGAACTCATCCCTCTTATCGATACATATCTTCCCTCTCCTTGATCGTTTTCAATGGAGATGCCAGATAATCTTCGAATAGATTCAGCCGCTGTCGTATCTGGAAAGTTTCCGAGTGCATCAGAATCCACTACGGATAATATTCTGGCGCTCTCTCTTTGCTTATCAATTGCAGATTTAAGGCTTGCAATCGCACCAGTTACGACAATTTCTTCAACAGAATTGTTTACAGCACTTGTGTCGCTTGCGACCACAGCTTCATCTGTTTCATCTGTTGGATTTTCTTGTGCAGTTAAGGGGTTGGATAGAGATAGTAAGATTAAAATGCTTAGAACTCTTTGTTTAGATAGTCTCATTTTTATGTATGCCTAAATTATATTTAATGAAAGATGCAATTGTCCCTAGAAACTATTAAAGATTTGTTACAACCAGACAAAAAATATTTTTTGGCATTACTGGAAGAAAGATTTTTATAAATTCAATTGAAATTTTGTGGATAGCATTACATCAGGAAGAAGATCATTTATAATCACACATCACAACTAAATGGAGATACCTGTGGCAGGCAAACTAGTCTTATGCAGACATGGTCAAAGTAAGTGGAATTTAGAAAATAAATTCACTGGCTGGGAGGATGTTGATCTAACCCAATTGGGAGAAGAAGAAGCACAAAAAGCAGGCATGGAATTAAAGTCCACTGGAATTGCTTTTGATATTGCATTCACATCCCTATTGAAAAGAGCAAATAAGACTTTGTTTTCAATTCTTGAGCAAATGGATTTAACCTGGATCCCCATCACTCATGCATGGGAGCTGAATGAGAGACACTATGGTGCTCTACAGGGAAAAAATAAAGCTGAAGTTGCAAAAGAATTTGGTGATGAGCAGGTTCATATATGGAGAAGAAGTTATGATATTCCCCCTCCATCAATTGATAATGAAGACCCATCACACCCAAGATTTGATTCCAAGTATGATGGAATTGATGAATTGCCATCTGGAGAAAGCTTGAAAGACACTCTATCAAGAGTGAAGACTTACTGGGAAAATCAAATACTGCCAGAACTATTGGGAAATAAGAATGTTTTGGTTGTCGCTCACGGAAACAGCTTGAGATCAATGATTAAAATCATCGAGAAAATTGATGATGAGTCGATAGTGGAGCTTAACTTACCTACTGGCATTCCAATTGTTTATGAATTCAATGAAAATTTAGAGCCTATCTCAAAAGATTTCTTGGCTGATTCTAAATCACTTCAAGCAGCTCAAGATGCTGTGGCTAATCAAGGCAAGTCTGAATGATCTATAACCTGGATAATCAATCTCCAATTTTTAATGAGACAAACTTTATTGCTCCCGATGCATCAGTCATTGGAAATGTTGAGTTGAAAGACAATGCGAGCATATGGTTTAGTGTAGTAATTCGAGGAGACAATGATCCAATTATAGTCGGTGAGAATTCAAATGTTCAGGATGGATCTGTGCTTCATACTGACGTTGGAGCCCCACTTTCAATTGAATCGGGTGTAACCATTGGCCATAAGGTCATGCTTCATGGCTGCACCATTGAAGCTGATTCATTGATTGGAATTAACTCAACCATACTCAATCATGCTGTGATTGGAAAAAACTCAATAGTTGGGGCAAACTCATTGATCACAGAGGGAAAAGAATTCCCAGAAAACTCTCTCATCATGGGGTCACCAGCAAAAGTGGTCAGAGAGCTAAAGGCTGAAGAAATAATGATGATTAAACTGTCCGCTCAACATTATGTTGAGAATGCCAAGCGATTTCAGAAAGATCTCACTGCTCTCTAAGTCGCATTAAACCCTCTTGAGTTGTTGATGCAACCAACTCTCCGTCTCTTGTAAATATTTCAGCTCTTGTGAAGCCTCTTGAGCCAGATGATCTTGTGCTTTCATAGGAAAATAGATGCCACTCATCAATCTTCACAGGTTTATGAAACCACATGGCATGATCAAGGCTTGCCATTTGGAATCTGTTTTGAAGAAGATTTGTTCCATGAGGCAATATTGCAGTGGTCAATAAATCGTAATCAGAAACATAGGCTAATAATGCTTGATGAAGCTCAGTGTCATTTGGCACTTCGCCTTTTGCACGAATCCAACTCTGCTTCACTGGTTCGCTGGTTTTATTTGTCAAAAAATGTGGAATCTGAACGGGCTTTGACTCAAAAGGTCTTTCCCTTGTCAGCATTCTTTTAATTCTGAGTGGCAATTGCTCGACCCACTCAGGTTTTATTAAATCAACGATATCTTCAAGGTCCTCGGGCTCCTTCACTTTTGGCATTTCTGATTGATGCTCCAAGCCCTGCTCTGGTTTCTGAAAAGATGCTGTCATGTTGAATATTTGGTGTCCGTGTTGTACAGCAATCACTCTTCTGTTTGAAAAACTCCCTCCATCTCTCGCTCGATCAACCTCGTACACAATTGGCGCCTCAAAGTCCCCTCTTCTAAGAAAGTAGGCATGCAAGGAATGGACCATGCGGTCTTCGACTGTTGAAGATGCTGCTCTGAGGGCCTGACCTAAAACTTGACCACCAAAGACTTGCGGGCTTCCTATGTCTTGACTCTCGCCTCTGAAAATATTCTTCTCAATCATCTCTAGACTGAGAATTTCAATCAAACGCTCAATGGAAGTATCGAGTGAGTTTTCCTGTGACATATTATTTCAAATAATAAAATGAGACGGTTTCTGCAACACACGCAGGCTTATCCATATTCTCAATCTCAACAGTTGTTTGAGCGGTCACCTGGATTGCTCCAGCTCTTTGTCTGACTTTTAGAATCTCTGTTCTTGCCCGAACTCGGCTCTCAACTGGGACCATGTTCATGAATCTTACTTTATTCACACCATAATTGATGGCTCTTTCCAAATTTGTAAATTTCACAAACTGCGATGTCATGGCCGGTGTCATTGAGAGCGTTAAATACCCATGTGCTATTGTTTTAGAATCGGGCATTTCCTCTTTTGCTCTATCTACATCGGTATGAATCCACTGATGATCATGAGTTGCATCAGCGAAGATATTGATTTGCTCCTGATCTATCTGATACCAATCCGAAATACCGATCTCTCTGCCCTCAAGAGCCTTGAAATCATCGTACGAAGAAATGGTGTGAGTCATTAGTCGATTGATATGTCGCCAATGGTCTTCATGAATTCGAGTCTGGTGGCTTCATTCTTTCTAAAGCTACCAGTCATGGTGCTTGTCACCATATCCACACCGCTCTTATGAACGCCTCTAGTTGTCATGCATGCATGTCTTGCGACAATCACAACGCCAACGCCTTTGGGCTGGAGAACTTCTTCGATTGAATTTGCAATTTGAGCAGTCATTTTCTCTTGAACTTGGAAACGTCTGGCATAAGTATCAACGACCCTTGCCAATTTACTTATTCCAACCACTCTGTTTTTTGGTAGATAAGCAACATAGGCCTTTCCTGTTATCAGAGCAATATGATGTTCACAATGAGACTCGAAAGTGATTGCCCTTAATGTGACCATCTCATCGTAGTCTTCAACCTCTGAGAATGTTCGGTCAAGAAACTCATGGGGATCTTCGTTGTACCCACTGAACCAATCTTTGTAAGCATTTGCTACCCTTTTGGGAGTATCAAGCATCCCTTCTCTATCTGGATCGTCGCCTGCCCACTGAATCAATGTTCTGACAGCGCTTTCGGCTTGCTCTCTGGTAACGTCGTCTTTTTTACTCATTTTTTAATCCAATTGTGATTTATAACCGAGAAATTATCGAAATGAAGCGAATTATGCAAGCATTCATTCAATATCAATTAGATTCGAAGCCTCGGGTGTTATTCGATTCAAATTATATAAGGCATTCTTGTTTTTTGGCTGAATGGTATTGATATTCATTTTCTTTAGGGTCATTTGAGGGCTCATTTTTTCAATAATCTGAGGGTTCTCTTGAAGTTTCTGCAACAAAGCTGGTTCATATATGGCGCATAGAGGTTCAATCCCAACCTCTTCATCCAAAAAGACGGTCGCGTCTTTGTCTTTTGCTCTCATGTCTAGCAATTGCTTAATTGTTTCGTCGTCTAGCAATGGAAGATCGCATGAAACAATAATCCAAGGCGACTCAGCCTCATGCTTGGCAGCACTCATAATTCCTGCCATCGGCCCCTTTAGGTTAGGGTCATCGAAGAGCATTTCATACTTTGATCGATTCAATTCTTGTGCCTGATCCTCTCTAACAGAAACAAAAACCTGATTTGAATATGAACTCAGTAAATCAATTGTTCGATCAAGAATGGTTCTGCCATCAACCTTGATCAATGCTTTATCTGTGCCCATGCGAGTACTTAGACCGCCTGTGAGAACTAGTGATAACATCAGAGAATCTTCTTAAGTGATGTCAGATTTTCCACCAGACTTTTCCAATAATTGAATATCGGAAATAACAATGCCGTGGCTGACTGACTTGCACATATCATAGATTGTCAGCGAGGCGACCGATACTCCTGTGAGTGCCTCCATTTCAACACCCGTCTTGCCATCTATGCTCACAGTGCATGTTACGACAAGATTAGATTCGTCATTAAAATCGATCACAATGTCGCATGCATTAATTATCAAAGGGTGGCAGAAAGGAATCAGGTCATGAGTCTTTTTGACCGCTTGTGTGCCTGCAATGATTGCGGTTGTCAGCACAGGCCCTTTCTTTGATTCTATCTCGCCATCTTTGACAAGATTTTTAATTTCATTGGGAAGCTTAATCAAAGCAGATGCCTTGGCGACTCTGTGTGTAATATCTTTTTCAGAGATGTCTACCATTCCTGGCTGATTATCTTCTTTTATATGGCTGAACATACTTAATTATTGCTAGTTAAGAATTAACCAGCAAGTTTTATTGGAAATTAATTAATAAAGATATAGGAGGACAAGAGAGAGGATGATTGCAATGAGAGATAAGAATTTAATCTGATTTGCAATCATTCCTCCTGTGGCTATTAAGCCCAATTGTTTTAACTCATTCTCGAACATATCTTTCTCTGAAAAGACTATTGAACTTTGGCTAGCGAAATGATTCTACAGCTCAAACTATCACTTCCAGAATGGACGATAAGTGGCGTTGAGCTTTTCACAACGTTTCTACCTGCAAATGTAATGACTGAATCATTATTGGCTTGAACAAAATTACTAAAAGTAGCTTCACAATCACTCTCCACATAGAACTTGTTGTCATCCCTATCATGAAAGTATACGTTGCCAGCAGTTGTCAGGTCCCATTTGACCAAATCATCACTGCTGATTTTCTCAGCAGCATTCAGATTGAAAACCATCAAAACGCTTACTGTAATTAACATTAATTTTTTCATTTTAACCTCCTACATATATATCTCCATTTTTAACAATTATTTTTTGTCCTTCTCCAAATTTCCCAGGTAATTCTTCAATTGTTTGATTACTTCCATCAATATCCATCGTCCATACTAAGGCAGATCCACCATACTTCCATCCTGTGACATATATTTTATTATTCTCATAATATAATCCCATTGCATCAGTAGCATCTCCCATAAGTACTATTTTTTTGTTGTTTATCCAGACTACTGCTCCATCACTGAGAGTAGAACCTACGACAATAACATTTTTACCATTTAAATCGCCATTAAGAAAATTTGAAGTTTCATTGTTTAAGTTGTCAGATGATTCATTACAACTAAATGATATTAGTGCTATTAAAGCAGTTTTAGATAAAAGCTATAAATTTGAAAAAA